>JBJONI010000479.1:0-10644 GCA_046051915.1 Pseudomonadota bacterium | reverse complement strand
GTGCGCGTCGTTGCCAGCACGGCCTGTGGCCTTGGCATGAGTCCGATCGACGCAGCCGCGGGGGCGGTTCGGCGTGTGGACCTGTTGCTGGTGCGCCGCCGGTGGGGCGCGTTCGGGTGGGCGCTCCCTGCGCTCGCGGTCGGGCTGGGGTTGGGCGGGCTCGCCGCCCCTTGGGCTGCGTTGGCCGCGATGTCGCCGGAGCGGAGGGGGGGGCTCGGCGTGCGCGCGTCGCTCCTGATCGTCGGCTTGACGTTGTTGTCGGGTCAGGCTGGATTTTGGCGTGGTCGTGACCGTCGGGTTTGGACGGTGTTGGGGGCGCCTGCGGCGGCGCTGTCGGCGCTTGCGCGATGGCACACCCGCCGGACGATGGTGTGGGTGGTGGCGGTCGCGGTCTCGGCGGTGGTCGGTTGGCCCGCGCGCGGTGACGCCGCGGTGTGGGCGCTGTGGTGGATCACGGCGGTGGCGTGGCTGCCGGAGCTTGCGGTCCTCTCCGTGCTGTCGGTTGCGGGCCCGGCTGGTCGGCCGGGTGGCGCGCCCTGGTTGGAACCGCTGCGCGGCTCGTCGCCCCCGGAGTCGGCAGGGATCTTGGTCGGCAACGCGCTGCCATTCGTCCTGTTTGGCCTGTTGTCGGCCGGGCTGGCCGCGGCGTTGGCCACGGTTCCGCCTGTCGCCGCCGCGTGGGGCGTGCTCGCCGTGAGCATGATCGCGCACGTGGGCGTTCGGGCCGCTTGGCCTCGAGGCGCGGAAGCCGCGTACGACGTGGCCCGCGCCCTGGCGCTGTCGGACCTGCGCGACGACATGTTGGCGGTGTCTGGAGATGCCGGCCCGGCCCCGGGGGAGACTTGGGTCGGCTGGGGCGACCGCACGCCGGCGGGACGTTTCGCTTGGCGCCGCGTGTGGCGACAGGATCGGCCCGCCGTGCTGTTGGGGGCCGGGTTGGCGTTGGTCGCGCCGTGGATGGCGGCTGGCTGGGAGCGCGACGTGGTGTGCCTGATCTTTCCCGCCGTGCTTGGGCGTGCCGCGCTCGCCGACGGCGCGGTCGCGCACCCCTGGTGGTCCCGCAGCCTCGGTCCCGCAGCCATCGGGGCGCCACGCCTCTGGTGGGCCATCGCGGCGGTGCCGTCCCTGCTCGCGAGCGTCGGTCTCGTCGTGGGGGGATCGGGGTGGAACGCCCCGGCCTGGGTCGCCCTTGGACCGGTCGCCCAACGACTTGGGGCAGCGCGCCTCGGGCCGCGAGCGGCGTGGCTTGGCGCTGTCGCTGCGGGGCTCGGCGGGTCGGTGGCGAACGCGCTCGTGTCTGGGGGGCAGGGATGACCGAGGGTCTGTTGCAGGTTCGCGGTCTTCATCGTCGGTTCGGCGCCGTCCACGCGGTGCGTGGGGTGGACCTCGATGTCGGCCCCGGTGAGCTGGTTGGCTTGGTCGGCCACAACGGCGCCGGCAAGTCGACGTTGATGTCGATGTTGCTCGGCTTGGTACCGCCGAGCGAGGGCGCGATCCGCATGGGGGGACGCGACGCCGTGTTGGACCTGCAGGGGACGCGCGCGATGCTCGGTGCGGTTCCCGAGGAGCCGGGGCTGTTCGACGCGTTGTCGGGCGTCGAACACGCGGAGCTGGTGGTGGCGCTCCGGGGCGGAACCGTCGACGAGGTGTTGGCCGTCGCCGCCTTGGGGGACGCCGCGTCGCGCGCTGTCGGTGGCTACAGCCAGGGGATGCGGCGCCGCTTGGCGCTCGGTCTGGCGTTGGCGGGCTCACCGCCGCTCCTGTTGCTCGATGAGGCGTTGAACGGCCTCGATCTGCCGAGCATCGCCGCGGTCCAGCCCCGCATACGGCGCCACTGTGACCAGGGGGGAGCCGTGTTGCTCACCACCCACGTGCCGGCGATCCTCGCTGGGATCGTCGATCGCGTGGTGTGGATGTCGCAGGGACGCATTTTGGGCGAGGTCGATGCGCGGGGGTGGTCCGCGGAGGCCCTGACCTCGTTGTTCTTGGACAAACTTCAAGCCAACGCGGTGCCTGCCTCCGACCCCTCGCGGACGCCGCCGCCCCGGTAGAGCGCCGCGTACGCCCCGTCGGCCGCGAGCAATGCCTCGTGGCTCCCCGTCTCGATCACCTGTCCCGCGTCGAGAACCACGATGCGATCCGCGCCCAAGATCGTCGACAGGCGATGGGCGACCACGACGGTCGTCCGTCCCTCGAGGGCCGCCTCCGTCGCCCGCTGGAGCCGCGCCTCAGTGAGCGTGTCGATGTTGGCGGTCGCCTCGTCGAGCACCACGACCGCCGGGTCGTGTACGAGGATGCGCGCCAGTGCGATCACTTGGGCTTCTCCGGCACTCAACCCGCCGAGCGCGCCGTGCAGCTCGGCGTCGAGGCCGCCGAGGCGCTCCGCGAGGTCCGCGGCCTGGCAGCGTGTCAAGGCGTCCCAAAGCACGGCATCGGGACGGCCTTGTTCGAGGTCGAGGTTGAACCGAAGCGTGCCCGGGAGAATGGCGACGTCTTGACGCACGGCGGCGACGGCGCGTCGAAGGCTCGCGAGCGTCAGGGTGCGCACGTCGTGTCCGTCGAGGGTGATGCGTCCCGCGCTGACGTCGTAGGTTCGGTTGAGCAAGGCGGTGAGCGTGGTCTTTCCGGATCCCGTTCGCCCCACGAGCGCGATCTTGGTGCCGGCGGGAATGTCGAGGTCGATGTCCCGGAGGACCGGGGCGCCGGTGTGGTAGCCGAAACCCACCCGGGACAGGGTGAGGTGACCTCGGGCGCGGTCGAGCGTCTGGGTGCCGTCGGCGACGGCGATCGGCGCGTCGAGCACGTCGACGACCTTCTCGAGCGCTGCACCCGCCCGTTGCAGCACCGCGACCTTCTGGCTGAACTCTTGCACGGGCGTGAAAAGGCGGGCCAAGTAGTCGAGGAACGCCGCGAACACGCCGGGCGTCACGTCGATGTCGAACCACCAGCCACTCGCGGCGGCGAGCAGCAACGCCGTCGTGAGACCGCTGACGCCGTCGACGACGGCGAACAGGGTCGCGTCCCAGACGTTGGCGGAGAGGTTGGCCTGTGTGTAGCGGTCGATGTGTTCGGCCAAGGCGCGTTCGGAACGCCGCTCGTCGGCGAGAAGCTGGATCGTGCTCACAGACTCGAGGCGCTCGGCGAGCCATCCGTTCATCGCGCCCTGGGTGGCGTGGATCTCGGCAAACCATCGCCGCAGTACGCGGCGCAACCGGTTGATCGTCCATGCCAGCGGAGGACCGACAAGCAGCAGGATCGCGGACAGCCGAGGGTTCATCCAGACCATCGCGCCGACGACGCCGCAGACTTGCAGGACGTCGAGGAGCAGTGTGAAGGCGCCCGCGTTGAGGGTGTCGCCCAGCGCATCGATGTCGGTCGTCGCACGCGTCGCCAGCTTGCCTGTCGGCTCGCGGTCGTGGAACCTCGCGTCGAGGGCGAGGAGGTGCTCCTGCAGGGCTTCGCGCAGGCGGCGGATGGTGCGCGTCGCGGCGAGGCTCAGGGTCCAGGTGTGCGCCACTTGGCCAGCGAATCCAACGACGAGCACGAGCAGGAACGCGAACACCAACCGCTTCAAGTGGGCGAGGTCTCCGCGTGCGATCGTGTCGTCGATCGCGACTTGAAACAGCCACGGTTGCAACATCGCCGCGAGCGCGGGGACCGGCGCGAGGAGCAGCGCCGCCGTCCAGGCGCGCGCGTCGGCGGCGAGGAACGGGAGGGCACGGCGCCAGAGGGCGCGATCCGAGGGTGCCTTGGGGGTCAGGTCCATCCGACCTCCCCTTGCGCGGCTGCGGCGTCGGCGAACGGGCCGGGTCGCGCCAGAAGCTCGGCTGGGCTGCCCTCGTCGACGATGCGGCCGCCGTCGAGGACCACGATGTGGTCGAGGTGGCGGAGCGCCCGGACGCGGTGGGCGGCGAGCAGCAGCGTCCGTGAACGTTGGGCCCTGTGTCCCTCAAGGCGCTGGAGGAGCCGGGTTTCGGTCTCGTGGTCGACCGCCGAGAGCGGATCGTCGAGGAGGCAGACGACATGCGGACGGACGAGCCCGCGGGCCAGGGCGACGCGCTGCCGCTGGCCTCCCGAAAGTCGTACCCCCGACTCACCGATCTTCGTGGACGCCCCCTCCGGCATCTGGCCCAAGTCCACGTCGAGGCAGCCGAGCGCGATGGCGGCGTCGAGGGCTTGGGGGTCCCCGCCGGTGAGCGCTTCGTGCAGCGGTTCGGAGAACAAGGTGGGCCGCTGCGGGACGAACGTCGTCGCCTGGCGCCAGCCCGGGAGGTCGATGCGGCCGAGCGGTACGCCGTCGATGAGGACGGTGCCCTCGGTCGGCAGCAAGGTGCGGGCGAGGAGCGACAGCAACGTGGATTTTCCGCTGCCCATGGTGCCGAAAATGCCGAGGCTGCTGCCGGCCGGCACGCAGAGCGTCACGTCGTCGAGCGCCGGTCGTACTGCACCGCGCCGGACGGTGACGTGCTCGAAGCGGATCTCCGGTGCCCGGCAGGGGGGCGGCTGAGGGTCGGGCAGGTCGGTGCGTACGACGGGTGCATCCAAGATCGCCGCGACTCGCGTCCAAGAGACCGAGCCTTGTTGAAGGATGCTCAGCAGGAAGGTGGACATGCGGAGGGGACCCACCAGCATCTGCGCGAGGCTCCCGAGGGCCACCAGCTCGCCCAGGGTCAATCGGCCCTCCACCACGGCGGGACCTCCGATCGCGAGCAGCAGGCCGAGGTTGGCGGTTGCGGAGAGCGACAGGGTGGGGGCGAGCACGGCGCGGATGCGTGCCCGGGCCAAGGAGGTTTCGACCATCGCTTCGTTCTGGGCGCGGAGGCGTCGGAGCGCGACCTCTTCCGCGACCAAGCCCCGGAGCGTCGGGAGGCTTCGGAGGGCATCGAGCGTGTCTCGCGCCAAGGCGCTGGCTTGCTCGCTCATCTGTTGGATCAGGACGAACAGGTGCCGCACGCTGCGCTGGACCCAGCCGGCGGCGAGCGCGGAGGGCAGCAGCATCAGCCCGCCGAGCCAGGGATCGATGTGGGTCATGCGCTCGCCGACGAACGTCAGGGCGACGACGGCGTTCGCGACGGTCAGCGTGCCAAACCCGGCGTAGGCGCGAAGGTGGTTCACGTCATGGTTCGCGCGCGCGAGCAGGTCGGCGGAGGCGTACGACGCATGGAAAGGCTCGGTCTGTTGAAGGGCTGCGTGGAAGACGTCCGCCTTCAACGCGGCTTCGACGCGCCGCCCCGGCGTGAAAAACGCGACGCGCGACAACGTGCGCAACGCGATCACGGTGATCGCCATCCCCGCGATCGCGCGCGCGTGTGCTTGGACCGCTTCGGCGTCGCTGAGGGCATCGAGGCCCGCAGCGACCTCAAGCGGGATGGCGACCGACAGGGCCTGCGTGCCGATCAGCGCAAGGAGGCCGACCACGTACCATCCCGTCCATGGGACGAGGTAACGTCGATGAAAGTCGTGCAACGACGCGGGCATCAGCAAGCCCCCGCGGGCGTCAGGAGAGCGGACGGCCGTGGCGCCGTCAGTAGCCATCCGTCGCGCGCCACGCCGTCGCGTTGGCGAACACCAGGCACAGCGTGCCGATGCCGATCAGGGGAATGCTGACGTTGGAATCCGGCAACAGCGAAATGTTGTCGAGTGCGGAGAAGCCGATCAACGTCAGGTTGCTGTTGTAGTCGCCGCCCGTCCAGCCGAACGAGCTGTAGAGGAAGATGATCCCGGTGCCGAGGCACAGTCCTCCGAGGATGAGGAGGAGCAGGTGCATCCAGTGGGACTCGTTCTTCTTGTCGGCCATCGGTGCCTCCACGTCGCGCCGAGCGTAACGTGCGCGTGCTCGGACGCCAGCCCGTCCGCATCCGTCGGCGGCAGGGTCGCGTCGGATGTCGCCGAAGCAGAAGATTTTTTGACATCTGCGCGGCCGGAGGTTCCGTCGGCGCGGGCTTCGTGGTAGGCTTCGAGGGAAGCGTTCAGGGAGGCCTGATGATGAACTGGAAGGCATGGTCGTGCGTGATGGTCCTCGCCCTCGCGAGCTGCAAGACGAGTGGTGATGTCGACGTCGACAAGAGCGACACCGACACCGACACCAACGAGACCATCGACACCGATGACCCGACGGACACGCCGACCGATACGCCGACGGACACGCCGACGGATACGCCGACGGACACGCCGACGGATACGCCGACGGACACGCCGCTCGATACCGGCGACACGGACACCACGGGCGACACGGACACGCCGACGGATACGCCCGTCGACCCGGACACGCTGGATACGGGCTGCGTGGGGGCTGCGCTCGACACAGACCCGTTCAACGACTGCATCCTCGATACGTTCGTGCCGGTCGAGACGGCCGCGCCCGACACGTTCGACACCGGGGCTTGCTCCCTCGCCGTCGGATGCGTGGTCGACACCTACTGACCCCTTGCGGTCCCAGCCCGCTTGCGGGCGAGACGGAAGCGTCCCACTCCAGGGCTGCCGGCACACGCTGGCAGCCCTTTCTTGATGGCGGATCTGGGACAGCCCGGGGCCTGCGAACGCCCTGGCCCTTGCCGGTCCGCGGATGGTGTGCAGGGGACGATGTCTGCAACCTGCGTCGTCCTCGGCGCCTCCGGTGCAGCAGAGGGCGTGATCGGTGCCGGACAGAAGCGCATTTTGGGGGTTTCGTGACGACGGCGATCCGCGGGTGCCGAACCCGCTCCCGCTCGTGGTCCGATGCAACCGTACCGTCCGTCCGATCCGCGGGTTGCACCGCAGCCCTAGTGGGTTGGCTCGTCGAGACCCCCTAGATTTAGGGGGTTCAAGGCAAGCCGTGCAGGATCTTGACGCACAGGGTGCGGATCCTCGCTACACTTCTGCGCAAGGGGTGCTGCGGGCGTTCGCGTCGCATGCGCCCGGTCGTCTTCGGCGCCGTGCGGGAGGGAGTCCCTCTGAACGTCGCCCCCTTTTCCGCTGGAGCGCTCCATGACGGTTTCGCCTGACCGACCTCGCCGGCACCGCGAGAAGTTGACCGCGGAGCAGGAGCGCGACCTCGCGAGGGGCATTCGTGTCGCCGAAGAGCGTGCGATGAAGGCCTTGATGGGGCACCCCGTCGCCGAGTCGATCCTGCAGCGCAAGCCCGGGCGCGCGGAACGGACGCGCGCCGGTTGGGTCGACCGTCTCGAGGAAGCCATCGAGGCCCTGTGGCAGCGCTCGCGCACCGAGCCGACGATCAAGCTGGCCGCGCGTGAGGCGAAGGGTGCCTGGAACGAGGCGGAGCGCCTGCGCTGGGAACTCGCGATGTCGGGGCGCCGCATCGCGCATGGCGAGGCTCGCAAGCTGATGGGCCCGTTCATGAGTGAGGAGGACTTGGTCCAAGAAGGCTACATCGGCCTGCTTCGGGCCGCGAAGCGCTTCGATCCTGACCGTGGCATTCGCTTCTCGACCTACGCACGGTGGTGGGTGCGCGCGCAGATGACGCGGGCGATCGACCACACGGGTCGTCCGGTGCGTCTGCCTGGGTGCGCCGTCGAACAGACGCGCAACCTTCGCAAGGCGATGAAGCGCTTCGAGGACGCCGGGCAGACGTGGACCATCGCCGACTTGGCCGAGGAAGCCGGCATCGACACCGAACGGGCGATGTTGCTGTTGGCCCAAGGCAAGACGATTTCGTTGGAGGAGCCGGTGGACGACGGCCCACGTCCTCGGTCGCTCGAAGGCTTCATGGTGGACGAAGACGCCGTGCTTCCCGACGGTTCGACCATTCAAGCGCAAGAACTGCTGCGCATGAAGAGCGCGTTCAACCACGTCTTGACCGACCGGCAGCAGTATGTCCTGACCCGTCGCTACGGGCTCGACGACAGCGAGTACCGCACCTTGTCGACGGTCGGCAAGGAGATGGGCCTGAGCCGTGAGCGTGTTCGTCAGATCGAGCGCGAAGCGTTGCACCGGCTGCGTGAGCATTCGGGCATCCGCGACCTGCCGATGATCGAGGGCTGAGGCCTCGCTGGGTGCGCGTCAGACCGCGGCGGCGAGTGAGGGTTCGCCCTCGCGCAGCGCGCGAAGCTTCCGCAGCGCCTTGATCTCGATCTGGCGGATGCGCTCGCGCGTGAGGGCGAATCGGGCACCGATCTCCTCAAGGCTGTACGTCGTGGGTTCTCCGAGGCCAAAGCGCATCCGGAGGACCTTCTCTTCGCGGGGCGTCAGCTCGGCGAGCACGCGCTCCAGCTCCTCCCCGAGGTGCGCGGCTTCGTAGGCGGCCGAAGGTGCGGGGGTTTGGGTGTCGACGATGAAGTCGCCCAGCGTGCTGTCGCCGTCCTCACCGACCTCGGCGTCGAGGCTCATCGGCTCGCGAACCAGGGCGAGCACCTCGTGAACCTCTTCCGCAGGGATGTCGAGCCAGGACGCGATCTCGTCCTGGGTCGGCTCGCGACCCTTCGTCTGTTCGATCTGACGCTTGAGGGACTGGATCCGTTGGACCATCTCCAGTCGGTACATCGGGATGCGGATCGTGCGGATCTGACCTTCGATGGCTCGAACGATCGCTTGTCGAATCCACCAGCTCGCGTAGGTCGAAAACTTGAAGCCCTTTCGCCACTCGAACTTTTCGACGGCGCGCATCAGGCCCAGGTTGCCTTCCTGCACCAAGTCCGAGAGGGGCATCCCGCGCCACGCGTACTGACGCGCAATCGACACGACGAGGCGGAGGTTGGCGCGGATCAGCTGTTGTCGGGCCTGTTCGCCGGCCGCCCCGCCACCTTCCATTTGACGCGCGACGGCGACTTCGTCCTCGCCGCGCAGCAGCCGGATCCGTCCCATCCGCTGGAGGTAGTCATCCATCAGGTCGATGCTGACGTCGGCTCGGGACGCTCGGCTCGGCTTGTTCATGGGGGCCTCCTGATTCGACACATGCAATCATCGGGCCTGACGAAAGTATAGCTTATCCCATGATGAAGTCTCAGAGCGTGGGCGGGACGGTCCAGATATGGGAAGATCCCGGCGATGCGTGCCTAGAAATGGGAAGTTGTCCAGAATTGGGAAGACGCCCGGCGCCGAAGCTGCGTTAAGGGGCCGGCAGGGAGGATGGGCGCATGGTCGCGTTCCTCGTTTCGGGCGGCCCGCTGATGCTGCCCATCGTCCTGTGTTCGATCGTCAGCCTCGCCGTCGTGCTGGAGCGCTTGTGGGCCCTGCGCCGATCGCGCGTCCTGCCGTCCGGCTTCGCGCAAGAGGCGATCGCGCGGGCGCGTCAGGGGCGCGTGGAGGACTTGGCTGCGCTGTTCTCGGGGTCACGGTCGGTGGCTGCGAGGATTGGGCGCGTCGCGTTGGAGATCGGTAGCGATCCGTCGCGTCGGGAGGCGATGCTCGCGGAGGTCGGACGACGCGAGGCCGCCGAGCTCGAGCGCTACTGCGCGATCGTTGGCACGTGCGCGAGCATCGGGCCCCTCCTCGGCCTGCTGGGGACGGTCCAGGGGATGATTTCGACGTTCGCGACCGTGAGCAGCGGTGGCATCGGGGACATGGCGGCGCTCGCGGGTGGCATCGGTGTGGCGCTCGTCACGACCTTCGGTGGGCTGGCCGTCGCGATCCCTGCCGTGATCGGAGATCGCTACCTCCTCGGTCGTGTGGACGATGCCGTCCTGGAGCTTGAGGAATGGACCGCGGCGCTCGTGCGGGCGTTGGACGAAGGTCGCGGCAGCGTGGCCCCGTGAAGTTTGCGGCGCGTACGCGTCGGCCTCGCGCGGCGCTCGACCTCACCCCGATGCTGGATGTGACGTTCAACCTAATTCTTTTCTTCGTCGTGACGACGCAGTTCGCCTCTGAGCAGCAGCCTGCGCCCGACGGCTTGCAGGTCGACCTCCCGCGTGCCGCGGCGGCGCAAGTGCTACCGAGCGAGGCGAGCGTGGACCTGACGGTGGGTGCAGAGGGGACGGTGTTCGTGGACGGTACGAGCGTGGATCGGTCGCAGCTTCGCGCCCGCCTTCAGGCGGCGGCGGAGCGCGATCCGAACACGCTGGTTGTGTTGCGCGCCGATCGGGGGGTTGCGCATGGCGAGGTGGTCTCGGTGATGGACCTGGCGCGCACGCTCGGATTGACGCGTTTGGCGATCGCGACCGACCCCGAGGCGGAGGCGAGCGCGCCTTGAACGGTGACGCGCGTCCAAGAATCGGGTACCGCTGGGCAAGGGGGTCGGACGTGCGGGAGTTCGCGTTCGTATGGGTCACGCGCGGCCTTCTCGGCGCCGTCATCCTCGTCCTCGGTTGGGTCCTCCTGTTTGGAGAGGCCTCGGTGTTCGAGCACATGGCGAGCCAACGCAAGGTCGCGTCGCTCGCGGAGCGGTGGGCGAACCTGAATCGCCAGAACAACGAGATGTTGCTGTGGCTCCAGAACCTCGAGCGCGATCCCATCAACCAAGAGCGCTTGGTGGCGGAGGAGCGCGGGTTCGCTCGACCGGGAACGGTGATCTTCCGATTTGACGCGCATGCGCGAGGGGTTGCCACCCCCGCCGAGGGCGGTCCGACCCCGTTGGCGCAGCCACCGGCGGCCCCAGTCGACGCTCCCCCTCCGGAGCCCTGAAGTGGCGGGGTTCCCGTCCGACGTCGGGTGGTGGGCGGCGCGGCTGTTGCGACCACTGCGAAGCGCTGCTGCGCGAGGTGCCGAGGACGC
>JBJONI010000478.1:0-6009 GCA_046051915.1 Pseudomonadota bacterium | reverse complement strand
GCGCGAGCTCGACGATGTAGGGCCCAAAATCGAGCTCCGCCAGGGTCCGGCCCGCCCAGTTTCGCTCCAAGAACTCGATGGTGTCCCGTTCGACCGCGGCGTAATCGACGCGGCCGTCCTTGATCGCGATGTCGTGGAACATCCGAGCGACCGTCGCGTAGTCGCCCCGCTGAAGGGCAAAGATGATCAGGATGACGTCGGTTCGCATGGCGGGCGTCAAGTGCCCCATCATGCCGAAATCGAGCAGCCCGATGACCTCACCGGGCAACACCAGCACGTTCCCGGGATGCAAATCGCCATGGAAGAACCCATGGACGAACAGCATGTCGAAGGAGGCCGCCAGGTAGCGCTCGCCGACGAGCGCCATGTCGCAGCCCGCGTCCCGGGCATCGCGAATCCGCACGCCACGCAACCGCTCCATCACGAGCACGCGCGGACCCGACAGGGCTGCGTGGACCGCGGGGATGCGCACGTGCGCGTTGCCTTCGAACTGCCGTGCGACGCGCGTCTGGTTGCGCGCCTCCTCTCGGTAGTCGAGCTCCGACAGCAAGCTGGCGGCAAACTCCGTCACCACGCCCACGGGATCGAACGCGCGCGTCTCCGGGAACTCATCGGCCACGCGCCGCGCGAGCACCTCCAGAATCGCCAAGTCCGCACGCACGACGCGGTCGAGGTCGGGACGTTGCACCTTGAGGACGACTTCTTGTCCGTCGGGGAGCGTCGCGACGTGGACCTGCGCGATGCTCGCGGTCGCGAGGGGCACCTCCTGCACGTCCCGAAACTGAGCCTTCCAATCCGGACCGAGCTCTGCGGCGAGCTGCGCCTCGACGAACGACCAAGGGAGTGGCCCGACGTCATCCTGCAGACGTTCGAGGGCACGGATCCACTCGGCCGGCAACAGGTCGGGGCGCGTCGAGAGCACCTGGCCGAGCTTGACGAACGTCGGCCCCAACTCCTGAAGAACCGCGACGGCACGTTCTGGCGTGGCGCGCACGGCCGCCTCTGCAGGGACCGGCGCGAGCCCCGGGATGTCGAGGCCGGAGACGACCCAACCAAAACCCGACCGCAGCAGAATCTGCGCGACCTCCCGGAGGCGATCGAGATCGCGCAGCACGCGACCGAGGTCGGTGATCGAGCGCACGACCGGACGAACGATCCCCACCAGCGACCTCCCTCACCACGGACGTCGGGTAACACAACGACCGAAGCCCGCCTTTTCGGCGTCCAAAAACAAAGAAGCCCGAAGGGCGGACCCTTCGGGCTTCAGGCGACCGTCAGGAGACGGTCAACGGCTCACTTGGCGGGAGCCGGGGGAGCGCCGGCCGGAGCGGCGGCGGGGGCGGCCGGAGCAGCCGGGGCAGCCGGAGCGGCCGGGGCAGCCGGAGCGGCCGGGGCAGCGCCCTCAGCCGGGGCGGCCGGAGCAGCGGCGGGAGCCGGAGCCGGAGCAGGAGCCGGGGCCTTGACCTCGGTCTTCTTGTCGTCGGCCTTCTTGTCGGCGGGCTTGGACTCGGGAGCGCCACCACCGCAAGCGACGGCGAGGAGCAGAACGGGCAGGAAACGCATGAGACCCTCCAAGGGATGCGCCTGAAGGCTAACCGTGTTCCCGCTGCATCCGCAAGGAGTTGGTCAACACCACCACCCCCGACGGACCCGCAACACCACCACCACATCGACCCACAGATTCAGGTTGTTCCTTATTTTATCTGCGTCCTCCCCTGCAACGCAATACAGCACTTCACCGCGTCCCCCTTCCGGCACATCCGCCGGATCCACGGTGGCGCGCACGGCACCCCACGTGACACAAAGCCCCTCGCGGCGCGCCGTCGCCAAGGCCCGCGCCCCGAGGCGATGTTCGACAAACAGGGTTTCCCCGGCGAGATAGGCCCCGCGGCCGAGCGGCAGGCCGCGTCGATGAAGGTCGGGCGGAAACGGTTGACCGCGATCCCACAACGCAAGTGCACGCTCGACATCATCCTCATCGTCCCGCTGGTGAAAACCGGCGCGCCACTCGTGGTGGTGCTGCAGCTCGTGGCGGATCGTCTCCTCGATCTCCGCCATCCAGTCAAAGTCTTCCTCTTCGGCCTCGATCCTGACGAACGACCCGTAGTACAAACGGATGATCGCGTGACTTGGCGCGTCCGGGACGAGCGCGAACACCGGGTCCGGTTCACACGTACCAAAACACCACCCATCGTCGGTGTCCTGCACCCACACGCCTGGCTCCACGCGCAATTGCGTGACCCCTTCCCGCGCCGCGGGCGGGAAGCGTTCCCACGTGGCCCACACGGCCTCCTCGAACACCGGCAGCGTCATGCCCGCCGCGTGCCCGCCGCCCGGTGTCGTCATGCCTCGTCCCCGTCGATCGCCGAAGGTGGAAGCGCCGGCACGCCTGACTTCGACGCCCGGCGACGCGGCGGCGTCGACGCTGGCGGATCCCACAGCAGGGCGAGGACCTCGTCCGCAAAGCGCGCCGCACGCTTCGGTCCGATCCCGGGGACGTCGGCGAGCGCCTCGGGCGTGTTCGGCATCGCCTCCACGATCGCGGCCATGGCACGGTTGTCGAAGACTTGGAACGGCTTCCAACGAAGGCGACGCGCCGCCTTGCGACGCCAGTCCGCCAGCCTTCGCGCGAGGCCCGTGTACCGCGCGGGACGCGGCGAACGATCCGCAGGCATCGAGGCCGCACGGACCGGACGCCCCGACAGCCACAACGTCGGGTATTTGCGCCCTTTGCGGACGAGGTGGCCCTCCTCCAACAACCGATCGACGAGCGCGGCCACCCCCGCCTCCGGCGCCCCCTTCAACGCGCCATGACCCGGCAGGCCGACCAAGCGGCGCCGCTTGACATCCGCCGCTTGCGAGCCCCGGAGCGCCCCCACCAACGTGCCACGTCCTACGGGCCGCGGCATCGCGGCGACCAGCGCAAGGACGGCGAGGTGCGCATCCTCGGGAGGGACCCACGCCGCGGCCGCGACGGCGGTCGCGCGACGGGCCGCGTGCTGGAGGGCCGCCTCGGCGTCCCATGCTGCTTGGGCAGCCTTCACCGCGTCAGGCTCAAGGCAGACGTCGCAACGGCCACAAGCGGCGCCAGGCGCATCCCCAAGCGCGACCTCCAGCCCCACCGCGCGGCAGGTCGACGCAGCGGCCCAGGCTTCCAAGGCTCGCCACCGCGTCTCGGCCCCCGCAGGCGGGCGCGCCCCCCACAAGCGGCGCTGCAAAACCGCATCGGCAGGCCCCACACACACCACCGCCTCCGCCGGCTCGCCATCGCGCCCCGCGCGCCCTATCTCCTGCGCGAGGGCCTGCAGCGAGCCCGGCGCGTCCACGTGCGCGACGAGCCGTACGTCGGGCAGGTCGATCCCCATGCCGAACGCCGTCGTGGCGACCATCACGCGCGCGCGGCCGTCGGTGAACGCGTCCGAAGCGCGTTGCTTCGCGAGCACCGTCCGGCCCGCATGGTAGTGAACCGCAGGCAGGCCCGCCCCACGTAGGGCCGCATCGACCGCGACGGCGCGGCGCCGCGTCCCAACGTACACCACGGCGCGTCCGGGCCGGCCCCCCCCCAAGGCGGCCTGAATCGCCCCGACGACCGCCGCGAGCCGAGCCGCCGTCCCCTTGGCGCGAACCACACGAATCCCGAGGTTTTCCCGTCTTGAAGGCGCAACGTGGACCGCAGGGTCCACCAACCCGAGGGACGCCACAATGTCCGCGCGGACCTCGGGCTCCGCGGTCGCTGTCAGCGCCGTGATCGGGACACCGGACTCCAGCTTCCAAGCGCCGAGTTGGCGGAACTCGGGCCGAAAATCGTGCCCCCACACGCTGACGCAATGCGCCTCGTCGACGACGACCCGACCGATGCCCACCCGAAGCAACTTCGCCCGCGTGGCGGGCGTCGCGACCCGTTCTGGACTCGCAAAGATCACGGTGGCGGACGAGAGGACCTCAACGGTGGCGCGACGGCCGGCCGTCCAAGCGAACGCCGGGACGCCGCGCGCCGCGAGTCCGCGCACTTGGTCGTCCATCAACGCCACCAGCGGGCTGATCACGAGCGTCGCCAACCCATGCTCACGACGCATCAGGACCGCGGGAAGCTGGTAGAGCAACGACTTGCCGCCCCCGGTGGGCAGCACCACGAGCACGTCTCGGCCGGCGCGCACGTCGGCGACGACCGCCGCTTGGCGGGGACGGAACATCGCGTGGCCGAACACGCCACGAAGCACGGCACCCACCGCCTCGTCCATGGAACTCCCTAAGGGAGAGGGTATGCTGCCGTCGTGGAGACGACGATGCCGAGTTGGGAACGGATCGACCGCGGCGTTCGTATCGCGTTGCTGTTGGTACTCGCGGCCGATCTCTGGGCTCAGTCGCGCAGCCGCACCGTCCAAACCGCCATGGCCGCCGACCTCGCCGAGGTGCGACGCGCGGTCGAGGACCTCGGACAGCACGCGCCGGCCGCGCCGCTCGCAGGCCTCGTCGCGCCCGAACGCGCCCAAGCGGGTCGAGCCGAAGCCGCGCGCGGCGAAGGTCGCGGCGCCGCCAAGGCCGATCGAAGCCCCTCCGACCCGCGGCCCGATCCGAGCGGTGCCCAAGGAGCGGCGCCCACCGGGGCCAGCGCCTCCGGCGGCGGACGTAGCCGCATGGCGAACCTGCGCAGAAGCCTGACCGACAACGGCGTGACCGTCATGGACGTCGTCTACGACGCCGTCGATCGCATGGCGGAGGAAGAAGGATGGGACGAGACCACGTACAACGCGGTCGCCGCCACCTTCGAGGACAGCGCCGGCGGGCTCGTCCAACTGATGCAGGAGGTCCAAGCCGGTGACCGCACCGCAGCGGAGGCGCGGGAGCTCGGCGCGGCGCTGCGGGAGGACGCCCTCGTCCGGATTCAGGAGACGCTCGGCCCCGAAGGCGCCCAGCGCCTGCGCGGCTACTTCAAGAACGGCCTCGGCGGCAGCCTGCGCGGCGGCGACCGCTGAAGCGCCTCGACGGCTGAACTCAGGCGACGCGGAGCAGCGACTGCGCGCGTTCGAGCGCCTTCTCCGTGCTGCTGAAGCGCACCTTCTCCTCCGGGAACACCTCCACCCGACCGTCCCCCACCATGCCGAGGCGTTGGAGCGCCGCGCCCAGACCCTCGCGAACGCCGGCCAAGATCACGGTGACGCCACGGGCCGTCACGAGATCGATGAAGTCGTCGAGCTGATGCAAGCAGACCGCGTCGGGGTTGACCACCCGCTTCATCCGCAACACGAGCACCCGCGTCTCGGGACGGATTCGGTCCGCGATCGTGTCGAGATGCCCTTCGAGGCTCATCGAGGCGCCGAAGAACAGTTGACCGTCGAGCCCAAAGATCAGGCAGCGCGGGTCAGCCTCGTCCTCCGCGAGCCGCTCGGTCAGCCGGCCGCTCGGTGTCACGACGAACTCGGTGAACAAGATCCGGCCTACCCGCGGAACGGCAAGGAGGAAGCTAAGGAAGACACCGATCAAGATGCAGAACTCCACGCTGATCGCGAGCGCCGACACGGCGGTGACGCCGATCAAGATCCGGTCGAACGTCGTGGCCCGCAACGCGAAGCGAAGGCTGCCCCAGTCGACCATCCGAACGGCGCTGACCATCACGATCCCGGCAAGCGCGGGACGGGGAATGAAGCGGGCGTACGGCGCCACCGTGAGCAAGGCCGCGGCGACGGCGGCCGCCGAGACCACGCCCGACCACTGCGTACGCGCACCGGCCGAGACGTTGATCGCGGAGCGCGTCAACGACCCAGACCCCGGGATGCATTGAAAGAAGCTGCCCGTGAGGTTCGCTAGGCCCTCCGAGAGGCACTGCTGGTTCAGGTCAAGGCGCTGCTTGGTCCTCGCGGCGATCGCCTTGGCCATCGCCACCGCCTCGAGCAGGCCCAGGGTGGCGATCGCCAACGCGCTCCCCGAGAGGGCTTGCACCTGAACGGCGTCGAAGGAAGGCCACGCGAACGACGGCAGCGAAGCTGGGACCTCGCCGAGCACCTTCAC
>JBJONI010000477.1:0-2847 GCA_046051915.1 Pseudomonadota bacterium | reverse complement strand
GTCGGGTCTGCCCGTCGACACGCTCGTGCTTCCGCTGCACGTCGGCGAGAGCGGCGCCACCCTCGCCGCGGGCGCGACCGCGCTGGAGCGAGCGGGCAGCGTCGGACTCCGCGTCGCGGCCAACGCCGTGCTCTCGCCGATGGCCGTGCCGCTCTTGCCCGCCATCGCACGGGTCGCGATCCACGGACGCGCGCAAAGCTTGTCCTTCACGTTTCCTTTCCCCGTCGACGGGGCCTCGGCCTCTGACGTCGTCAGCGCCCCTCGCGCCGTCGCTGCGCTGCGCGAGGTCGTATCCATGCTCGTCGATGCTGGCGTCTCTGTCGCCATCAAGGGCTTGCCGGCCTGCTACCTCGGTGATCTGGCGCGCCATGCCGGCCGCACCGGGAACCGGTGGTACGTCGACGCCGACCACCAGCACGACAAGGCCCTCCTCTTCTTTCCCGACGTGGTCGCGTTCCACAAAGGCGAGGCTTGTCGCTTCTGCCCTTCGGATGCCCGGTGTGACGGGTTTTTCGCGACCTATCTCCGTCGACCGGGCTTTCCGCCGCTCAGCCCGGTCGCGGGGTGAGGGTGACCGGGGACGGCCACGCGTCCTCGGCGTGCCGCGCCTCGGGAAGCCCTTCTGGAAGCCCCAGGTCGCGTCCGGTCGCCGTCGTCGTCCGAAACGGCGCGCTCGGGGACTTCATCCTCACGCTCCCGGTCATCGACACGCTCCTCGCCCGCGGCTTCGACGTCCGTGTCGCGTGCCCCGAACGGTACCGCGTGCTGCTACCCGTGGGCGCATCTCACCTGGCGGGCCGCTGGCCGTTCGAGCCGTCGCCCGAGATCGATCCCGCGGTGATCGACGTCGCGGTGGCCTTCTCGTCCGTCACGGACGCGTCGCTTCGCGCGTTGGGAATCGCGAATGTGCGCACCGTCACGCCTCGTCCGCCGGACGGCGTACACGCCGCCGACCACTACGCGCGCGTGCTCTCGCCCCCAGCGGTTGGCCGACCGAGCGTGCACGTGGAGGGCGCGCGTGCTGCAGGCGACGCGCCGGTGTGCATCGCGCCGGGGTCAGGGGGGCGCGAGAAACGTTGGCCCCTCGCGCGATGGCGGGCCGTACATGAGCGGTTGATCGAGGTGGGTTTGCCAGTCGTCTGGCTGGCGGGTCCCGACGAGGAAGACACCGACGTATGGCCGGTGCCGCCGGTCTCGCCCGACCTGCGAGGCTTGTGCGAACGTGCCGCGACGGCGGGTTGTTGGCTCGGGCCCGACGCAGGGCCCTCCCATCTTGCGGCAGCCACGGGCACGCCGACCGGCGTGGTGTTCGGACCCACGGATCCTGGACAGTGGGCCCCCGCAGGCGCCAGGGTGTTCCCGTGGAGCATCTCTCCGGCGGAGGTGGCCGCATGGGCGATCGACGCACGCACGCGGTGCCTTCGCGCGCGTTAGCGTCTCCCTGTTCCGGAGGTTCGCATGTCCATCTTCGAGCAGCTCGCAGGCTACGGGCACGAGCAGATCGTCTACTGTCGCAACGACGACGTCGGTCTGCGCGCGATCATCGCGATCCACGACACCACGCTCGGCCCCGCGCTCGGTGGGTGCCGCTTCTATGACTACGCGTCCGAGTCAGACGCGGTGCGCGATGTGCTGCGCCTCTCCCGCGGCATGACCTACAAGGCGGCTGTCGCCGGACTCGACCTCGGCGGCGGCAAGTCGGTCATCATCGGCGACCCGTCGACAAAGTCCGAAGCCCTTTTCCGCGCGTTCGGCCGCTTCATCCAGTCGCTGAACGGTCGGTACATCACGGCCGAGGACATGAACACCACGGTCGAAGACATGGAGGACATCCGCCGGGAGACCTCGTACGTCACAGGTTCGGCCGCTGCGCACGGGGGTTCGGGGGATCCTTCCCCGGTGACGGCCTGGGGCGTGTTCCACGGCATCCGTGCCTGCCTCGAGGTGCTCTACGGAAGCCCGGACCTCAAGGGACGCAGCGTTGCCATTCAGGGTGTCGGAAACGTCGGTTACTACCTTGCGAAGTACCTTCACGAGGCCGGTGCCCGCCTGCAGTACGCGGACATCTCCAGCAAGCGCGTCGCGCGCGCCATGGACGAGTTCGGCGGCAGCGTGCTCGAAGGCGACGAGTTCTACGCGGCGAACGTCGACGTGCTCGCCCCATGCGCCATCGGGGGCGTCTTCAACCCGCGAACGATCCCCATGATCAAGGCGCCGATCCTCTGCGGGGGCGCCAACAACCAGCTCGACGACGAGGTGCGCGACGGCGAGAGCCTCGCGGGGCGCCACATCATGTACGCGCCGGACTACGTCGTGAACGCAGGCGGCCTCATCAACGTGTACTCCGAGCTCAAGGGCTACGGGCGCGACAAGGCGATGGCGGACGCCGCCAACATTTTCAACACCACGAAGCGGGTCATCAACAAGGCCAAGGCGAGCGGCGTGACCACGGCGATCGCAGCCAACCGCTTCGCCGAGGAGCGCATCGAGGCGGTCGGTCGGCTTCAGCGCGTGCGCGTTTGACGGGCGTGCCCATGTTCAGCGTGCTTTTGCTCGGTCGACTGGCGCTTGCGGGGGACGCGCCACCGCCGATCGTGAACGGCGAGCGGGAGAGTGGCTACCCGTTCACGGTCGCGCTCGGCGCCCAGTTTGGGAGCAACAGCTTCTCGGCGTGCACCGGCAGCCTGATCACGCCGCGTGTGGTTCTGACCGCCGCGCACTGCAGCTCGGACCTGCCGACCGACATCATCGTCGCGCTCGGCAAGGCCTTCGTAGGGGCCAACGTGGAGTCCCCGGAGGCGGTCATTGGTCTGGAGAGCTTCACGGCCCACCCCGACTACGAGGAGC
>JBJONI010000476.1:0-4798 GCA_046051915.1 Pseudomonadota bacterium | reverse complement strand
CTCGGTGACCTGTTCGTGGAACGCGTCCGCGTGGGCGACGATGGCGTCGAGCCGTTCGCCGTCGCACGACGTCGGAACACCCTCCCCCGGGGCCTGCGGCCACGTGCAGGCGGCAGTGATCTGCCCGTCGAGCACGACCCACGCGGCGACGATCGTCTCCTCGCGCCAATCGGCCAACGGCGCGTCCGCGAGCGCCGCCGTGAGAACGAGGAGCGCAAGCATCCTATTGCGTCGCCAACCAAGCCGAGACGATCTCCCGCTCTTCGTGTCCGACGCTCATGTCGACGGCGGTGGAGCTGATCGCCACGCCGTTGAACACGTAGATCGCGTCTGCGTCGAGCAAGGTGGCGCCTGTCAGGGCGCAGACGAGCTCGGGGTCGCGTGACGTCAGGGCGGCGCGGCCGTCGTCGACGCGGGAGAGGCAGACGTTGCACACCGCCGTGCCGCGGCCCACCACCATGTGCGCAACCTGGCTGCCGCGCCGGCTGCAGGTGGCGCAGACCAACCCGTCTTGGTCGGTGACGAGGCGGGGCGCCACGACCGTCGGTCGGGCTTCGGAGAGGGTCGATGCCAGTCGAGCCAGATGTTCGAGCTGCCTCTCGGCGGCCATGCCGCGCAGCGCTTCGACGGCGTCGCCGTCGCCGAGCATCGCCAAGCCGGCGCGCGCGGGGATCTGCAGCTCGTCGTCGGCATCGGACGCCCATCGAACGAGCAGGTTCCGCGCGCCGGCGGAGCGGCGATGGGCGATCGCCAGGAGCAGCAACGCCTGCCATGCGCGCGCCTGCTGGCGTTCGCGGGCGATGTTCTGGCGGTGTTGCCGTACGTCGTCGGCAGGACCATGGCGTTCGACGGCGGCGCGTCGCAAGTCATCCTCGGCGACGCCAAGGCCGGCGACGAGGCGCTCCTCGTCGATCAGGTGCGCGAGGGTGAGGACGTCTTGCCCGACGTCAGCGCCGTAGTGGCGACCCGGGTCGGCGAGCGCGTCGGCCATGTCGGCCGCCTTCTCGCGCGCGAGGACGTCGAGCACCGATTCCCAGAGCAGAAAGCGGAGTCCCTCGTCGGCGCTCAGGTCCAGCGACCCCAGGATCGTCTCGGCGACGTCGGCGTCGCACGTGGTCAGCCCCTGGAGGAGGGTGCGGATGCGCGTGCGGGTGCTCGCGCGCGGATCGATGGGGACCTGGCGCAACGTCCGCGGGTCTTCCCGGAAGGCGCGCACCGGCAGCCGGTCGAAGATGGCGACCTCGGACCGGAGCGCTTGGCGAAGCCAACGGGCATCGCCGGCCTCGGTCCGCAGCCGGACGAGCTCGCCGAAGGCATCGACGTGATCGGGCGCGATCTCGAGAATCTCCCGGAACGCGCGGACGGCTTCGGGGGTGTGCCCTTCCGCGATCAGGGCGGCGCCGAGGATCCAACGCGCATCGACGTCGTGGGTGTCGAGCAGCAACGCACGATGGCACGCCTCTCTCGCGCGCGCCGGCTCGCCTTCGTGCAGGTAGGAGGCGCCAATTCGGGTCCACACGTCGGCGCGCTCGTCGTCGCAGGCCGACAGGTGTTCGCGGAAGTACATGATCGCCTTCTTGTGGCGTCCCTGGCGCGCCGCGACCCGGCCGAGGTGGTACCAGGCCTCCGCCCGCCACGTGTCGAACGTCTCGAGGCGGTGGAGCAGGCGGGCCGCGTCTGCGACGCGTCCGCTGCGTAGGCACAGGAGCGCCAGCGCGTGCAGGGCGCCCGGTTCCTCCTCCGCGCTCGGGCCGAGCTGGAGCGCGCGCACGAGGTGGTATTGCGCCTCTTCGCCGAGCCGGCCCGACGTGTGCCCTCGGGCGCGTTGCGCCAGCGCCTGACCCAGCACGAGGTGGGCCTCCCAAGCATCGGGGGCGAGGCGAACGACGTCACGGAAGGCAGCCTCGGCGGCCGCGACATCCCCGGCCTGATTCGCCGCTTCTCCGAGCGCAAGGTGTAGCCTCGGGTCGTTCGGTGCCGTCTGTCGCGCCTCGTCGAGGTAGCGAAGCGCCGGCTCGGCGCGGTCGAGCAGGACGAGCGAGAGGGCGGCCAGCACGAGGGCCTCTGGGTTCCCGGGTTCGCGGTGCAGCACGCGTCGGGCGGCGTCGAGGGCGTCGTGGTACCGCTGCGCGTCGCCGCCGTGGAAGCGTGCGCGCGCGATGCAGGCGGCGGCGTAGGGGATCGCGACCTCGGACTCGGCGCCGCCGCCTTCCTTGAGGCGGCGCGCGAGCCGGCTGATCTGCCAGTCGAGCTTGTCGTGGTCGAACATCGCGCGCTCCGAGGCCTCAGGGGCGAGAGGGATGGGCGTCGTCGTCCGACGCCGGGTCGTTGCCGATCAGGAGCGCTGCGTTCAACGCGCCTGCTTTCGCCGCCGTGAGCAAGCCGTCGAGGGTCCCTGCGATCAGGTAGAGCGCGGACGCGGCGCCGAAGAACATCACGGCCTCGCGGTACCACCAAGCGGCCCCGAGGGTGACGGTGACGGCCAACGCCATGTACCGGCGTGCGACGCGGCTCTGCTTGACGTCTTTGAAGTTGCGGTAAGGGATGCTGCTCACCATGAAGTAGGCGAGCGCAGCCACCAGCGCCACCGTGACGGCGGGCACCGCAGCGTCGGGGAGGCCGAAGTACGCAAGCCACCCCTCGTTGCCCATCCAGATGAAGCTGACGAGGATGCCGCCGGACATCGTCGAGGTGAGTCCCTGGCTGTGGCCCGCGAACGGCCAACTGCGGGTCACGGTGTTCACGTTGAACCGCGCGAGCCGGAACGCCGCGCACGCGACGTAGGCGAAGGTCACCGCCAACCCCACCTTGCCGAACCGGTGCAGTTGCCAAGCCCAGGCGATCAGGGCGGGTGAGAAGCCAAAGCCGAGGATGTCGGCGATGGAGTCAAGCTGGATCCCGAATTCGGTCTCGCGTCGCGTCAAGCGAGCGACCCGGCCGTCGAGGTTGTCGAACACGCCGCCCACGACGATGAGAATGCAGGCGCGGACGAGGAGTTCGGCCTGCAACGCGCCCGACGAGGCACCTTCGAGCAGCAGGCCGATCGCGGTCGTCGAGCACAGGATGCTCGCCGCGGTGAACCAGTTCGGGGGGTTGAGGAAGTGGACGAGCAAGGGCGTTCTCCCGATCCGAACGTCGATAACCCGTCGCGGGCGCGAAGGTGGCCTCGTCGCATCGGGTCGTGGTGTTAGGAGAAGCAGGTCGGAGGCCTCCTTGCGGATAGTGGTCCAAAAGTATGGCGGTTCTTCGGTTGCCGATCTGGAGCGACTTCGGGGCGTCGCGGCACGGATCGCGGCCACACGCGAGGAGGGTGCGGCGGTGGTCGCGGTGGTCTCCGCGATGGGGAACACGACGAATGAGCTGATTCGCCTGGCCCGGGCGGTGACCGCTTCGCCGGACCGTCGCGAGCTCGACATGTTGATTTCGACCGGCGAGCGCATCAGCGTCGCGCTGCTGTGCATGGCGCTGCAGGAGATCGGGGTCCCTGCCCGCAGCCTGACGGGCAGCCAGTCGGGCATCATCACCGACGAGGCCCACGCCGACGCCAACGTCGTCGCCGTACGCCCGGACCGTGTGTTGCAACACCTGCGCGCCGGGGAGGTCGTGGTCGTCGCAGGGTTCCAAGGCGTCAGCCGCGAGCGCGAGGTCACGACGCTTGGACGCGGGGGATCGGACACCACCGCCGTCGTCCTCGCCGCTGCCCTCGGTGCGGCTTGGTGTGAGATCTGCTCCGACGTCGATGGCGTCTGGACGGCCGACCCTCGCGTCGTACCGGAGGCCCGCAAGCTGGATGTGATCGGGCTCGATGCGGGTCTCGCGCTCGCACGGGGTGGCGCCAAGGTCTTGTTTGAGGACGCGGTGCGGTACGCGCGCGATCACGGCGTGGAGATCGTGGCGTCCAGCACGTTCGGCCCCGGTTCGGGGACGAGGTTGACCGCCGAGCCGGCGGCGGACGCGGTCGCGGTCACCGGCGACGATCAAGTCGTCTCGGTCACGCTGCCCCCGCAACAGGCCGAAGATTGGGTCGCGACGGTTCGTGCAGCCGGCGGGCGCGTGCGGCGGCGTGTCGGAGACCGCCTGTACGTCGACGTCCGCAACGCCCACGGCGGGCTCGGCGTCCCGTGCGTCCCAACGGCACTGGTGACCGCGGCCGCGTCGGCGCTCGGCGAGGACGCCGTAGCGGGGCTCGCGATCGGCGCCGCTCTGGCCTCTGCGGGGGTGCCGGTTCTTGCGTGCGGCGCCGAGGCGGACGCCCAGTGGGTCGAGGTGGCGGTCGGTGACCTGCCGGTCGCGACGCGCACGGTGCATGCCGCGGTCACGGCGACCCGTGCGACGTTGGGGGCAACCTGATGTCGGAGCGCCCACTGATCCTCTTCGACGGCGTCTGCGCGGTGTGCGACGCGGGCATGACGTTCCTCCTCGACGTCGCGCCTGGCGCGTTTCACTACGCGCCGCTTCAAGGCGAGACGGCAGCGGCGGTCCGCGAACGGCACCGCGAGGCGTGGCCCGATCACCTCGACAGCATCGTGTGGGTGGCGCAGGCCGATGGGGTGGAGACGGTTCGGTTCCACTCGGATGCCATCGTCGCGATCGCCTGTTGCTTGCCTTGGCCTTGGCGGATGGCTGCTTGGATCCGATGGTTCCCTCGTCCCTTGCGCGACGCCGCCTACAAGGCGTTCGCGGCGATTCGGTACCGGGTGTTCGGTACGTTGGACACCTGCCGCATCCCGACAGAGGCCGACGCCGCTTCGTTTCTGCCGTGACGTGATGCCATCGTCCTGTCCTTCGCGCGCTTTGG
>JBJONI010000475.1:0-2540 GCA_046051915.1 Pseudomonadota bacterium | reverse complement strand
GGGCGGCTGGGCGGCCGAGTCACCTGCCGCCACTGGCGAGGTCCCGCCGCCGGCCGAGAGCCTTTGGCGCAGTCTCCGGCGCGACATCTCTATTGGCCAGGTTGGTGCTGGCGGCGGATGGGCCGATCTCGCAACGGGGCTAAACTGTCGAGGCTTCTAGGGTTTCTATTGGCCACCCTCGATGGCGTGGCCAATAGGCGTTGCCAATAGCCGACGGGTGAGCCCGGGAGGTCGGCATCGGTCTGAGGGTGGTGCTCCCGCGGCGACATTGGCTCTCACCCCCGCACCGGTTCACACCAGGCGCCCCGTCGAAGCCTCCGTGCTCGCGGGCGTAGTCGCCACCAGCACTTGCGCCGCGCCAACGTCGCCATCGCGCTTCGCCACAGCCCCGTGTGGGGGAGGCGGCACGCTTGGCAGACCAGACCCCGCTTCTCAACAGGGGTATCCCGCGTCGAAAGCTCCTGTAATTAGTATATTTGCTCGTGCGCTCGTGCACTCGTGCCTCACCTGTGCGGACCAGGTGATGACGAGGCGGGCGGATTACCTGAGCGCAGTGAGCAGGTCGCCCACAAGGGCCTCGAACAGTACAGAGATGTTGTCGGCGTCGCCGAGCACACCGGCAGAACGGATCGCCATCTGAACGCCGACGTTCTGCCGGCGTGCGAACTGTGCCTGGAGTAGCTCCCGCCCTCGTTGCGCGGCATCGGCGGATCTCGGATCCGAAAGTAGCCTCGCGTAGCGGGAGGCAAGGTCCTCGGTTTCGGTACCCCGCAGGAGCCGCAGGACGTCGAGCGCGTCCTTGTCGCTCTGCCGGTCAGAGTCCTTGCGGTCGTCGATCTTGTGAACCTTCGCGACGAGGAGCGCCGCCGGGCCCGCGACGCGAACGTCGACGGTGCGAGCGTCGCCGTCCTCGAGCGCGGTGAGCGTCATTACTTCGGCGTCGACGATGGCGCCCTCGAGCCCGTGTACGATTCGAGCTGCTCGCGTGTCATGCCCTGGGAGCCTCGCGGCACGACGACCAGTCCCCGGGCTGACCGACGCTGGCACGAGAAGGTCGACCGCGATCTGCGCCTCCACCTGCTGACTGGTCTTCCGCGTCGTAAGCCACACGCCGACCGAGTCGTTTGTCTTCGGCGAGAAACCGGCGTCCAAGAGTGCGCGCTCCAGAGGAGGGATCTCAGTCAGCACGGCGGGGTCGACTACGAGGTCGCCGTCCGTCGTGTACGGTGTGACCGCGAGGTCCGCGTCGCCGACGCGGAGGTAGACGGCCTGCGCGCCCACAAGGACGATGGCGCCACGGTGATCGCCAAGCGCGCCCAGCACATCGAGCAGCACTCGCCGAGCCATCACGTACAACTCGTCGAACACCGTCATCGTCTCCACCGGTCCTCGTTCGACATCATCCAGGTAATCAGCTCTTCGCCTTCCTGCGGGCCGCGCCCCGGGCTGGTAAGCAGGTCGGCTGCGACGAGGCTCGGCGGCGCATAGCGGAGTCCATCACGATCTGTCGTTCCCTCGAACGCAGCACCATCAGCGCTCTCTACGAGCAAGACGTTGGCGCCTCTATCTGCTGGCCGAAGTGCCAACGCCACCGCTGCGGCGCCCGCATCGCGAACCCAGAGCATCGCAAGCCTGGCGGGGGCGAGTGGCGCCAGGGTGACGGCGGCTAGGCTTCCGGTGATGGCGTAGGGGGCTTCGAACTTCGCGAGGCGGCCCTGCAGCGCGGAGAGCCCACGCGGCTCCAGGAAGGTGCCGACTTGTCCGCGGGACTCGAGTGGGGCGTCCTGCGCCCAGCGCCGCAAGAGGGCCGGCCAGTCGACGCTCTCGATGCGACCACGGGGGCTGCGCGTGATCAGCGCTTCCGAGTCGAGCAGAGACAAAACGCGCGAGACGTAGCCCGGGTCGATCCTCGTGAGTGCCGCAAGCTCACGCACGCGAGGCGGTGCCTTCAGTTCGATGAGCGCGCGGGCGACACGCCCTGCCTTCGCTCCGCGCAGGGAACGGGCCGGACGCTCCTCCCTGTTCGGGTCTTCAGAAGCCCCCTGCGTCTCGATGAAGAGCCCCGGCTCAGGCAAGACGATGCGGGCGTTGCCCGTGAGGTCGAGGTAGCCAATGTCGCCGTCGCGCAGGCGGGCGCGGGTGCCTTCGCTGAGGTAGGGCGAGACGACCAACGGCCTCGAGTTGTCACTTGAGCCGACCAGCGACTCGACCAAGGGGCGGACGCCCTTCGGATCGAGTCGCGACCGGGCCTCCAACGTGAATCTCCCAACGCGGCGGTCGGGCGCTGCTACCTCGACTGCGGTGGTGTTCGCCAAGGTGCGCGGCTCGCCAGCGGCCCAGCCAGGTGGCAACCGCCGCCGAAGCTCCTGGAGACCCTCTCGGATGAGCGTGTTGTCGGATATGAGCATGTTGCGCGCCTCGTGCAACATGGTACTTCGAGGCAACGGGCATCGCAAGTTGTCTCGTGATGGCCTGTTGTGCAGCGTGCGCAACAGGCTGGTTCTTGGCAACGATCTTCCGTCGGGGACCGGTGATTCAAC
>JBJONI010000474.1:0-12768 GCA_046051915.1 Pseudomonadota bacterium | reverse complement strand
CGCCGCGACGCCTTGGCCCAGGCCGTCAGTTGGGCGCGCGCGGCGCAATCGGGGGCGTGGGCCTCCCATCAGCGCGCCTACGCGGCGCCGCGCTACGACGGGCGCCGCATCGCTGCCTGCTTGCACGCCATCGCGCGCGACGACGCCGACTGGACGGCCTGGCTCGACGCGCGGCCTGCGCTGCCGAGGATGTACATCGACTACGAAGACGTGGTGGCCGACCCGCTCGCGGCGGTGGCTCACGTGCGGGCGGCGTTGGGCGTCGGCCCGTGGATCGGGCCGCTCCCCGACGTCGGGATGGCGCGTCAGGCCGACGGCGTGTCACTCGCCTGGCAGGCGCGCTTTCGCGCCGAGTTCGGTGGCGGGACAGGCCGTCCGACGGGCGCTAACGGCTAAGCGGCGGGTCGAGGGCGTCGGTCCACGGCCCGAGCGCCGGCTGCGCGGTCGGCCGGTCGACGAGCCCCGAAAGTCGGTCGAGGAACTCGGCGCGCGGCACCGTCTCCGCGCCAAACCGCGCGAGGTGTGGCGTCGTCATCTGGGCGTCGACCATCGCAAATCCCCAGCGCTGCAAGTGGCGCACGAGCGTCACGAACGCGACCTTCGACGCGTCATCGGCGTCGGCGAACATGCTCTCCCCGCAGAACACGGCCCCGACCGCGACGCCGTACAGGCCCCCAACCAGCCGGCCGTCCTGCCAGGCCTCCACGCTGTGGGCCGCACCCGCCGCATGCAACGCGACGTAGGCTTGCGCGACCGCCGGGGTGATCCAAGTGTCGCTCTGGCCGGGGCGACGGATGCGCGCGCAGCGGGCGATCACCGTCGCAAAGTCGGTGTCGAAACGCACCTCGTAGTCGCCTCGCCGCATGCGCTTGGCGAGGCTTCGGGGCACGCGAAGGTGGCGGACGTCGAGGACGCACCGGGGGTCGAGGGACCACCACAAGATGGGTTCGCCGGCGGAAAACCACGGGAAAATGCCGCGACGGTAGGCCGCGATCAGGCGCGCGACCGACAGGTCACCACCGATCGCGAGCGGACGGTGACCGGGCGCGGCGCGCGGATCGGGGAACGTCGTGTCACGACCCAGGCGGACCAGCAAAGCGCCTCCGTGCCGTGCTATATCCGGACGCGATGAGGAGGCGTGCATGCGCTGGACGATGGCTTGGGTGTTGGTGGGGATGGTCGGTTGTGGCGTGTTGCCCGATGGGGCGTCGGACACGTCGGACTCCTCGGACACGGGCGATGGCACCAACATCGATTCGTCGCTGCCGGAGGACACCGGTGGCACCCCGGCGGAGACCGATCCGGTCGAGCTGCCTTCGCTGCGCGTCACCGTGCGCGACGTCGCGCAGGTCATCCTGACCGAAGGCGTCAATGTGCAATACTGCCGTACCGGGACCTGCTTTCGCCCCACGCGCGACGGCGACACCTTCGCGTTCTTCGGGCTGGGCCCGGGAACAGGCTCGCTGGAGGTGATCGACGCCCGGCCGATGGCGGACCGTGCCACGGTGTTCGCGCCGATTGTGCTCGGCGACACGCCGCGCGAGCTGTCGGTCGAGCAGCCGACCGTGTCCGCGTCGGCCATCCTCCCCGCGCAGCGCGCCGAACTGGAGCTCGGCAACCTGTTGATCACGGTCGGCGCCGGCGAGCTCACCCCCGCCGATGCGTTCACCGACCCGTCGATCGACATCAGCGCAACGCTGGCGACGTCGGTGGCGCTGCCCATCGAGAATGGTCCGTCCAACGAGCTGGTGGCGTTGTGGTACATGAACCCGTTCAACCACACGAACGTCGACCCGATGCCCATCCGGTTCATGAACACCTGGGGCGCTGCCGACGGCCAGCTCTCGCTGTGGCAGGCCAACTACGGCTCCTCGGACTGGACGCGGCTCGCAGATCTCGTCGTGGACGGCGAGGGCTACTTGGCGCCGCAGGGCATCGCGGGGATCTACACGATCAGCACGCTGGCCGTCTTCCGCAACTGAGGTCGGCGCCCTCGGCGGCCCCACCGCGTCCGATCGGGGACGCGGCGGGCCTGCCGGGCTCGCATCAGTCCTCGTGGGCCTCGGGCCCTTCGGCGGCCGCAGGGGTGGGGTCCTCAGCGGGTGCAGCGGGAGCCTCCGCGGCATCCGGGGCCACCGCCGTCGGCTCCGCTTCGGCCGGCGTTGCGTCGGGTGCCGCGGCGCCATCGGCATCGTCGGCGGTCTTCCGCGCGCGTGCCTTCCGGACGCGGGGCGGCTTGCTGGTCTCGATCGGTTCGCTCGCCTCGCCGGCGTCCGCGCTGGCGGCTGTCGCGTCGGGCCCGGACGGTGTGGTCAGGTCGGAGGTCGTCCAAGCGCCGGCGCCGGCCTCGACGAGGGCCTGCAGGCGCACGAGATCGAGGTCGAGGGCATGCCGGTCGAGGCTGCTCGGCGCCGTTCGCTCGGCCGCGCGCCGCGTCTCGTGGAAGGCCGCGACGTATTGACCGCGCGCTTCGAGGACCTTGGCGAGCGCTGCGAACACCCGAGGGTTGTGCGGCTCCTTCTTCTCGATCCGACGCAGGCGCGTCTCGGCCTCGTCCAGCTTGCCGCGATGGAGGTCGAGCAAGGCCTCCTCGATGTCGAGCCGGGCCGCTCCGCCCGCCTTGCCGCCGCGCTCGTCAGCCGCCAGCTTGCGGGCCTTCGCGAGCTGCTGCGCGGCCTGGTCGAGGTCGCCGCCCTCCTCGCGCAGGGCGATGGCGTACAGCAGGTGTGCTTCGGAGCTGCTGCCGTCGGCGGCGATCAGGCCCTCGCACAGGCCACGCAACTCCGCGCGTGCGCCCTCAGCCCGCTCAGGCACCCCGCGCGCGATGTCGAGGAGCAGCCACACGAGGCGGCTCGTCTGGACGAGGTCGGTCGGCGCGAGGCGTACGGCTTCGCGGAGCAGCGACTCGGCCTCGTCGATCTTCTCGGCGCCTTCCTCGCGACGCGCCATCCCGAGGAGGCCGTAGGCGTCCGGGAGGAGCGGGTCGGCGTCGCGCGCCGCTTGGAGCTGGTCGATCGCCTCGGGACGACGGCCCGCCCGGAGAAGCAGGCTCGCAAGACGTGTGCGCAGGCGCGTGTGGTCCGGCAGCAACGCGACCGCGGTCTCGAGGACCCGAATCGCCTTGTTGCGTCCGTTGCGCTGCAGGTGGAAGCCGACGGCCTCGTGGAACAGCTCCGGCACCGGTGCCGCCTCGATGGCCTCTTCGAGGGCGGCGATCTGCTCCTTGTCGGCCGCGTTGGTGCGCCGCAGCAGCTCGGCCTTGAGGAGGTGCGCGTCTGCGTTGGCGAGGTCGCGCTTGAGCACTTCGCCGAGGCGCAGCGCAGCGATGTCAAAGCGCGGCGTCTTGCCACGAAGCAGGCCCATGCAGGACTCGACGATCGCGTCGTGATCCGGGACCGGCAACGCGACCAGGTCGCGCAGGTTGCGGGCCTCGACGAGCAGGCGGTTGACGTCTTGGCCGAGCGCCACCGCCGCCGCCCCCGTCGCTGCGGCCTGGCGGGTGCGCAGGCGGCGGGCGATCTCGACGGCGGTGTCGAAGTCGGACGCTTCGCGCGCGTCGAGCGCGGCGCGGACGAGGGGGTGGACCGCGTAGTGCTTCGTCGCCTCGGTGCCGCCCATGCCGAGGACGCCTTCGGCGATCAAGGTCGCTCGGTCCTTCTTGGCCACTTCGAGCTCGGCGAGCAGGCCAGCCTCGGCGGGGTCCCGCAGGTGCGCGACGCGCGCGACGAGCACGCGAAGGTTGGCGGGCAGCTTCTCCAAGCGCTTCTCGGCTTGCCGACGGACCGCGTCGGTGTCCGAGGGGCCCGACATGCGGAAGAACTTCTCGGCGTCGAGCAGGGTCGGATCGTGTCGAACCGCGGCGGCCGCGAGGCGAAGCGCGACCGGGTGCCCGTGCAGCCGCGTGGCGAGCGCGCGGAGCTTGTCAGAATCGGCGTCGACGCCGAGCGCCTCGAACACCTCGAGGCTCGCCTCGGGGCTCAGCCCTGCGAGGTCGAAGCGCCGAAGGCCCGCGTCGCGGCCCTCTCGGAAGAAGCGAGGCTGGACGGCGGAGACGAACACCAGGCGGAGCGGGAACGTCGTGGTGAGGAGGGCCTCACAGAGCAACTCAAGGCGGCTCTTGCGGAAGAAGTCCGCCTCCTTGCCCGTGGCGACCTGCAGGCCCCGAACCACGAGGACCGACCCTGCGAGCGCCTCGGCGCCCTGAAGGGCGGTGATGGCCGCGCTCACCGCGGACACGGGGGTGTGCGGGCCGGCGAGGTGCTCACGCAAGGAGGCGTCGCCCGCCTCCTCAAGGAGGGCCGCGAGCCGCCCGATCAGCGTGTCGAAGCCGACGCCGCGGCCGAGCGTCATCCCCGCGAGGGGACGCAAACCGCTCGCGGCGATCGCGTGGTCGGCGACCGCGGTGCGGCCGATCCCCGACGGCCCAGCGAGCACCACGGGGCCGCCGGCCTCGCGCAGCGCGGTGGCGACCTGGCCGACGAGCTCCTCGCGGCCCGCGAAGACGAACCGCGGCCCGTCGGCCGGCTTCTTGGGGCTGGTCTCGGTCGTCGACGACGCTGGGGCGGCCTTGGCCGTTGGCGCGGCCGCCGGCACGGGCGCGCCGACGAGCCAGCCCTTTCCGCGCTCGGCGAGGTGCTCGACGCGGCCGAACAGCCGCATCAGGGTGAACTTGTCGGGGCTGCGCCCGACGACGACCACGACGGGCTTGACCGTCAGCTTCACAGCGGCTTCGGCGAGCTTTTGCAGGCCCACCCCGTCGGCAGCGTCGGGCTCGACGAGGATCAACACGCCCCCCTTGACGCCGGCCCTCGCCAAGGCCGCGGCAGACGGTTCGACCATCGGCGCGCTCGCCTTGCCGGCCAGCGAGATCGGCGCGAGCGCCGCACGGTCGCGCAGGGCGAGGGCGACCTCGGCGTCGCGCAGCAGCGACCCAGAGACGGCGACGGCAGCACGGCCCTCGCGGATGGCGGTCGACAGCAGCGTGGTCAGCGAAGCGGCAGCGCCGGACATGGCGTCTCCTGGGCACGAAAACAGGGTCCGGCGCGCTAACCGTATGGGTGGGTGCGATCAAACCGAGACGTGGAGGACTGGGCACAGGGGGAGGTCGCCGGGATAGGCGAGGCCATGCCTGCTGCTCTCCTTGAAGAACGCGCCGCGCGCCTGCCGACCGAGCCCGGCGTGTACGTGTTTCGCGATCGTCGCGGTGGGGTGCTCTACGTCGGAAAGGCCACCAACCTGCGGGCGCGGGTTCGGCAGTACCTCGGAGGCCACGACGGACGCGCGATGGTGCCGTGGCTGATCGCCGCGGCCGCCGACGTCGAAGCGGTGGTCACGACGACGCCGAAGGAGGCGCTGCTCCTTGAGAACGACCTGATCAAAAAGCATCAGCCAAAGTTCAACGTGAAGCTTCGCGACGATGCGACGTACCTGCACCTCGCGATCGATCGCCACGAGCGGTGGCCGCGGGTCCGCGTCACCCGCCACGCCCGGCCGGGGTGGCAGGTGTTCGGGCCGTACCCGTCGGCGAGCCAGGCGCGCGAGGCGCTCGGCGTGTTGCAGCGCCTGTTCCCGCTGCGGACGTGCTCGGATGCGGTGCTGCGCGCGCGTCGACGCGCGTGCGTCCTCGCGGGCATGGGGCGGTGCGTCGCGCCGTGCGTGGAGCCGGTGCCGGGTCCTACGTATGCGGCCCTCGTCGACGGCGCGGCCGCCTTCCTGTCGGGCAAGGTGGGTCCGGTCCTCGCCGACCTCGAGGCCCGGATGCTCGGGGCGGCGCGCGAGGAGCGCTTCGAAGAAGCGGCGGTGTGGCGGGATCGCGCGGCCGCCGTCCGGGCGACCGTCGCGGCCCAGCAGATCGTGGACACCCGCGGCGGAGACCGAGACGTGTGGGCGATCGCGCGTTCGGGGTACGACGTCGCGGTGGTGCGATTGCCCGTCCGCGAGGGGCGGGTCGGCGAGCCGCTGCGGCGGGTTCGGCATGGGGTGATGGAGGACGACGCCGAGGTGCTGTCGAGCGAGATCAACGCATGCCCTGAGGTGGCTTCGGCCGAAGTGTTGGTCCCCCTCGAACTCGCGGACGCCGACGCGCTCGCGGAGGCGCTGACGGAGCGCAAGGGGCGGCGCGTCGTGGTTCGCGTGCCGGATCGCGGGCCGAAGGCGGAGTTGGTCGCGCTCGCTCGGCGCAATGCGGAGGCGGCGCTCGCCGCGAGCCTCGACCGGCAGGGCAAGGCGGCCTCCGCCCTCGGGCGGATCGCCGAGATCTTGGGCCTTGCGGCACCGCCTGCCCGGATCGAGTGCTTCGACAACTCGCACCTCGCGGGCACGTCGCCGGTCGCCGCGATGGCCGTGATGCTCGAGGGGCGGGTGGCCCCGTCGCAGAAGCGGACGTACCGCATCCAGCGCGCCCGCGGCGGCGACGACTACGACGGGATGCGCGAGGTGTTGACCCGTCGGCTACGGCGTGGCGCCGCCGAGGGCGGCCTCCCCGACCTGCTGATGGTCGACGGCGGTGCCGGGCAGGTCCGCATCGCCGTGGAAGTGCGCGACGCGCTCGGGCTCTCGGTGCCGCTCTGTGGCATCGTCAAGCCCCGCACGGCGCACGCCAAGGGCGACCGCTCCGCGACGGACCGCATCGTCCGTGAGGATGGGGAAGCCATCGTTCTGCCTCCGCACGACCCAGGCCTGCGGCTGCTCCAGCGCCTGCGCGACGAGACGCACCGGAGCGCGGTCGGTTTTCAGCGCAAAAGACGAAGCCATGAAGCGTTCCAGAGCACGCTCGCGGACGTGCCGGGGCTGGGGCCGGTCCGACGGCGTCGCTTGGTCGCCGCGCTCGGCTCGGTCGAAGCCGTCGTCGAGGCCGACATCGCGACGTTGTCGTCCGTACCTGGCATTTCCCCGAACCTGGCCGCGCAGATACGCGGCGTGCTCGACGGCTGGCTCGCGCATCCCGCCGCGCGCGGCCCGGTAGCGCCCGGGGCGCCTGAGCGCCTCGACCTCGACGACCTCGACGCCGACCCGCCGGGCATGCTTGACATGGCGTCGCGCATCGGTGATGAAGGGTAGCAACGGGGTGTTGGCGCACGTCGGTCGGCTTGTCCGTCCACGGTCACGCGCTCCCCCTCGACTTCCTCCCCGCCGGCAAAGCGCCGGCAACGCCTAGCGTCGACGGCCGGCTTGCTGCCCGCCCGGCGACGGCCCCGCCGGAGCCTCCGGCGCCTGAGCAGCCCCAGCGCGCGGCATCGTCTGCGCCCGGCCCCGCCGATCCCTCGCGCAAGGAGTCCGAATGCGAGCGTCTCGTCGATGAACCCATCGAACCCCGTCATTGTGCAAGGCGACGGCAAGGTCTTTCTCGAGACCCGCCACCGCGACTTCGACACGGTCCGTGACTTCCTCGCGCGCTTCGCCGAGCTCGAGAGCAGCCCCGAGCTGTTCCATACCTACCGCATCACCGACTTGTCCCTATGGAACGCTGCGTCTTCCGGGATGACGCTGCCGGAGATCGTCGAGGGGTTGCGCAAGTGTTCGAAGTTCGAGATCCCGGAGGACGTCCGCCGACGGATCGAGGAGACGGTGGGTCGCTACGGCCTGGTCGAGCTCGTCAGGCACCCCGACGCCCCACGCGAATGGCTGCGCTTGAACTTTGCCTCGCGGTTCATCGAGAAGTCGGTGCTCGCCACGGCGACGGGCAAAGCCTTGCTGCACGAAGACGGCAAGCGGCACGTCAAGCTCCATGTCGGGATGCGCGGCGTGTTCAAGCAGCGGATGTTGGGCGAGTCGTGGCCGATTCAGGACAACGCCGGGTTCCTCGACGGCGCACCGCTCGGGCTGGGGCTGCGCGAGACCACGCTCTCCGGCAAACCGTTCGCCACCCGGCCGTACCAACGTGAGGCGGTCGCGCGCTGGTGGATGGACGGCGCCCCCGCCGGCGGCCACGGCGTCGTCGTGCTGCCCTGCGGTGCTGGCAAGACGGTGGTCGCGCTCGCCGCGATGGCGCAGGCGGGGACCCACACGCTCATCTTGTGCAACAACCAATCCGCCGTCACCCAGTGGATTCGGGAGATCCTCGACAAGACGACGCTCACCGAGGCCGAGGTGGGCGAGTACAGCGGCGAGAGCAAGCAGATCAAGCCTGTCACCGTGGCGACCTACCAGGTGCTGACGTGGCGGCGCAGCAAGACGTCCGACTACGAACACCTGCACCTGTTCCGCGACCCAAAGTGGGGCCTGCTCGTCTACGACGAAGTCCACTTGTTGCCGGCGCCGGTGTTCGGGGCGACCGCCGAGCTGCAGGGGTGCCGCCGCTTGGGCTTGACCGCCACCTTGGTGCGTGAGGACGGGCGCGAGGGCGACGTGTTCTCGCTGGTCGGACCGAAGCGCTACGACCTGCCGTGGCAGTTGCTGGAGCGGCAAGGGTTCGTCGCCGAGGCCAAGTGCTCGGAGATCCGCGTGCCCCTCTCGCGCAGCGATCGCGCCCGCTACGAGCGCGCCGACGAGAACGAGAAGTTTCGGATCGCCTCGGAGAACCCCCGCAAGCTCGATGTCGTTGGGTCGCTCGCGCAGCGCCACGCGGACGACTTGGTGCTCGTGATCGGGACCTACCTCGATCAACTGCACGCGCTCGCGAAGCAACTCGCTGCGCCGTTGATCACGGGCGAGACGCCGCAGCGCGAACGCGACGTGCTGTTTGGCAAGTTTCGACGCAAGGAGATTCGTCGACTCGTGGTCAGCAAGGTCGCCAACTTTGCGATCGATCTGCCCGACGCCAACGTGGCGATTCAGGTCTCTGGCAGCTTTGGGAGTCGTCAGGAGGAGGCGCAGCGGCTGGGCCGCATCCTGCGACCCAAGGAGCGCGATGCGCTGTTCTACACGCTGGTCACCTCCGACAGCAAAGAGCAGCAATTTGCCGTCAAACGCCAGCTCTTTTTGACAGAGCAGGGCTATCGGTACCACATCGAGAACATCGCTGCGACGTGAGCGGTGACGGCGCACGCGCCGAGGAGAGCGGATGTCGGAAGAGGACGAGGAGTACGCGGAGTCGGACGGTTCGGCAGAGTCGGGTGGCGATCCTTCGCGTCGTCGGCGTCGTCGGCGTCGCCGGGGCCGCGGCCGCCGTGGTGAGGGTCCGGAGGGCGGGGGCGACCTGTTCCTTGAGGAAGGCGAGGACGGCGCAGCGGTGTCGACGGCCCCGGCGTCGCCCGCGCGGCGTGAGCCCCGTGAGCCTCGTGAACGCGGTGAGCGCGGCGAGCGCGGCGAGCGCGGCGGACGGGGGCGTGGGGCGCCCGAGGACGCCTCGGTGACGACCCCCGCGGGGGGACGCAACCCGTTCCGGCGGCGGAACAGTCGGCCGCAGCGGTCGGCGCCCGGAAGCGCCGGGCTTCGCCGTCGTCGGCTCGACACGGCCCAGGTCCGCGCGCTCGCGGAGGGCTTGGATCGACTCCCCGAAAACCTGCTCGCCACGCTGTACCGCGGGCTGGGAGGCCAGCCGCGTCGTCTGCCTGCGGGAGACAAGCTCTCTTCGGCGACGCTGCGGGCGCTCACCCAAGGCAACCGCCTCGGACAGCTCGTTCGGCAGCTTCAAGATCGCGATCGCAACGCCTTGGGGGCGCTGCTCCAGGCCGGTGGTGTCGCGCCGGGCGACGAGCTGCTGCGTGAGCTGTCGCTGTCGTTGGGCGGCCACGAGCGGGAATGGCGGCGCGTGCTGCAGACCCTCGCGGAGCGCGGCTTGGTGTTTGCCTCCTCCTCCCAAGAGGACCTGTTCTTCTATGTCGTGCCCGAGGTGCTGATGGAGGCGCTCAGCGCCGAGCTCGCGGGCTCGATGCGGCTGCCGACGTTTGACCATCCTGAAGTGCGCGTCATCGAGCACCACCCGTTCGCGCCGCCGCTCGACTTCTCGATCACGACGCTCGCCACGTACTTCTCGCAGCACGGCGTGCGACTGACCCAGCGCCACGACGTGTTTCGGGCGCACCAGGAGGCCCTGGACCAGTTCTTCGGGCAGCTCTGGGAGCCGCAGTCCGAGTTGTTCCAGTTCCATCTCGACTTCTTGATGATGCACGGGCTCGTCCGACTCGCGGGCGACCACATCACGCTCGACCGCGACGTGATGGAGGCGTGGCTGCAGCTCGAACCGGAGGACCAGCGCGACCTGATCTTCCGGGCCCTCGATCGCCGTTTTGAACTCGGCGAATGGGTCCTGTGGGCCGTCGCCGAGGCCGGGGAAGCGTGGGTGGCGGAGGCGCCGTTGATGGCGCTGTACCGTCGGTGGAAGCGGGGCAAGGACTGGAAGGAGCGCTTGCGGGCCGGCGGGCTCGCCGCGTCCCGGACGAGCGAGCGTGACAGCTTCACGTTCTCCCCACTCGTTCAGTGCGGGTTGCTCGAGCTCGGCCAATGGGGCCAAGAGAAGTTCTACCGCCTGACCCCGCGCGCTGCCGCGCTGCTCAAGCCCTCCGACGACGACGGGTTCCGTCAGTTCTACCTGACGCCGGACTTCCAGATGATGGCGCCGGCCGGTCTCGCGCCGGTGCTGCTCTACCGGATGGGCGAGCTCGGGGAGCTGACCTCGTGCGACCGCGCCAACACGTACCGAATCACCGAGTCGAGCATCGAAGCGGCGATCGCAGCCGGGTGGGGGCGTGACGACATCCTCCAGTTCCTGCGCGACAACAGCCAGTTTGGGCTGCCTGACAACGTCGAGGCGACGCTGAAGGGCTGGATCGGGCACCGCGGGGACGTCGAGTTTCACGACTTGATGCTGATCACGGTGCATCGCGCACAGGTTCGGCGCTTTGAGTCGAGCAAGCGCGTCAAACCCTACGTCTTGCACCGGTTCGGGCCAGGCATGTACGCCGTGGACCGCTCGCGTCGTGAGGAGATCGCCCGGTTGCTCGCTGAGCTTGGCTTCTCTCCGAAGGCCGACGTCCGCGGCTACCCCGCGAGCGAGGGTCGAGATGCCCGTGATGGTCTGCACAAGGCCCTGCTCGAGGCGCGCGAGGCGGCCGTGGAACGCCAGGAGGCCCCGGCCTTCGATCCGGGCGCCCTCGTCGGCGTCCCCGGTGCCCGCGTCGCGGCATCGAGCTCGGAGCCCGACCTCCCGCCGCTGGTGAACGCCGTCGAGGCCCGTGCGATCCTCGACGAGGCGATCAGCCGCGACATGGCGGTGGAGATGGTCTACGTGGCCCGTACGGGCCAAAAGATGGCGTTCTTGGTCCGGCCTGAGCGCCTCGCGTTCAAGGGCGACTCCCCGGTGCTCGTCGGACTGGACGTCGGCGACGGGGAGCGGCGGACGTACGTGATCGAGAGCATCGAGCGACTGCGCGTCCAAGGAGGCGACGATGGCTGATCCGACCGGGTTCGAGGCTGCACTTTCGGCGCTCGAAGACAAGGTACGACGGTTGGAGTCGTCCGATGTTTCGCTGGATCAGGCGTTGGTGCTGTTCGAGGAGGGCCTCGCGCACGCGGCGGCCTGCCACGCGCAGCTCGACGCCGCCGAGCAGCGGGTGTCGGCCCTTGTTCGCGGGACCGCGGGCATCGAGGCCCGTCCGCTGCCGGAGCCCGGTGGTTCGGACGGCGCGTTGTAAGGTCGGCCCGCCTCCGCGCGTTCCCCGGCACAACCCGTCGTGTCGTCGCACCTCGCGCCGTCTTGGGCGTTGTGGCCGGCGTCCGGAGGGCGGGAACTACGGGCGATTCTGCACGGAGTTCGACAAGGATCCATTCGGGCGTTGGATCGTGCGCGCGGCTGGACTATAAACGGCAGGACGTGAGGGGGCGTGATGTTCGACAGTGTCGGACGGGATCTCGACGAGGAGGCGCTGCAGCGCAGCGCAAAGTCCGCGGGACTCGTCGCGTTCCTCACTGCGCTCGGCGCTGGCGCCCTCTTCCTCAGCACGCTGTTCGTGCTGGAGCAGGCGGAGATCCTCCCGCCGCTCGAAGAGATGATCCTCACCGAGGTCGCCGAAGAGGACGAGCTCGCGGCGCCGCCTCCGCCTCCGCCCCCACCTCCGCCCCCGGCAGCCGCCGACGCGTCCACCGAGGAGGAGGACACCGAGGAGCCTGAGCCCGACGACATGGTCGAAGAAGTCAAGGACCTCAAGGATGAGGTCAAGGACGAGATGAAGTCGGACGCCAAGCCTGCGGGTGTTGTCGGTGGCGTGGAGGGCGGCGTCGCCGGCGGTGTTGTGGGCGGCGTTCAAGGTGGCATCGTGGGTGGCGTCATCGGTGGCACGGGCACCGCGCCCGCCACGAGCGTCGCGAAGCCGCCGGTCAAGTTCGAGGATGTGCGTTGGAAATACCAACCACAGCCTCCCTACCCTGAGGCAGCCCGCGGGCTGGGCTTGGGCGAGCCGTACTGCAACGTCAAGATCAGCCTGAACGAGAAGGGCCTCGTCGACGAGGTCAAGATCATCGAGGACTCGGCGTGCAGCAAGGTCTTTCACTTGAGCTTGCGCGAGACCGTCCAGCAGTGGAAGGCCGCCCCGATGATGGTCGCGGGTGTCCCGACCGCCTACGAGACGAAGTTCCGGTTCAAGTACGTTCAGAAGTGAGCACCCCTCTCCGCGCGACGCGGGCGCTGCCCGTGCCACGCGCGCCCAACCCTAGGATGACGCCGATGATGACCCTGTTCCTGACCGCCGTGGCGCATGCTGAGGAAGCCGCTCCGGGCTTCACGCTGACCGAGATCTGGGAGCACACCGGCGGCATCGCGCGCGGCGTCATTGTGACGCTGACGCTGATGGTCGTGGCCGTCATCTTCATCGCTTTCGAGCGCTTGCTCGC
>JBJONI010000473.1:0-6939 GCA_046051915.1 Pseudomonadota bacterium | reverse complement strand
GAGAACCTGGAGCAAGCGCACCAAGCTGGCGTCGCTGCCCAAGGCTTCGCGGACGGCGTCGACGGGCACGACGGGGATCCAACCGTCGAGGCCCGCGCGAGCCCCCAGCCGGGAAACCCAGACGAAGGCACCTCGTTCCGCCGTCGGCGCTGGGAGCGGACCGCACGAGGCGGGCGCGCCGTGGGCGGCCGTGGAGAGCGTGAGCAGGGCGCCGAGCCACGCGGCGCGCATCAGACCATCCCCTGATCGGACGCGTACTGGCGGACGCGCTCCGCGAGGGCGACGTGCGCTTCGCAACCGAGGATCCCCAGGTCGTGGCGCTCGGGCAACGGGGGCAACCGTGCGCGCAGGGCGTGCACGCGCCGGGCGCTCTCCGCGACGGCGCGCGCGACGGTCTCTTCTTGCTCCTGTGCGCGCACGAGCGCTTCGAACACCTCAAGTTGCAAGCTGTGCTCCTTGCAAGCGAGGAACACATCGATCGTCGCCTCGATGCCCTTGCGGACCACGTCCTCGGCGCTCCAGCGGCCCGCGACCGCCTTCATCTCGAGGTCGTCGCTGAACACCACGCCGCGGTAGCCGAGGCGGTCGCGGAGCAGCGTCGGGAGGACCACCGGGGAGAGCGTCGCGGGATGGTCGGGGTCGAGCGCGGGGAACACCACGTGCGCACTCATCAACGTAGCGACGTCGGCGCGCACGGCGGCTTCGAACGGCACGCCTTCCCGCGCGAGGAGCTCGGGGAGCTCGATGTCGACCGATGGCAGCGCGAGGTGGCTGTCGAGGTGGGTGTCGCCATGGCCCGGGAAGTGCTTCGCGCACCCCAGCACGCCGGCCGCCTGCAGTGCGGACGTGAACGTCGCGACGCACGCGGCGACGGCGTTCGGGTCTCGACCGAAGCTCCGAGCGCCGATCACGGGGTTGTCGGGGTTGCTGTCGACGTCGGCAACCGGGGCGAACGTGAGGTCGAAGCCCATGGCTCGGACTTCTGCGGCGAGGCCGCGCGCCACATCGGCGACCCAGGGGGTGGCGCCGACTTCGCGCATCGACGGCCACGCCGTCGCCGGAGCGCGCACCCGTTGCACCCGGCCGCCCTCCTGGTCGACGGTTCGAAGCGGCGGCAGACCGCGCGGCAGCAGGCCGCGCAGCGCCTGGTTCAGCTCAAGGACCTGGCCTGGCTCGACGACGTTGCGCGCGAAGAGAATGAACCCAGCCGGTTGGATCGTGCGTGCGACGTCGCGCAAGGCGTCGTCGATGTCGGGGCCACCAAAGCCGATCACCAGCATCTGGCCCGCCCGCGCCTTCCGCTCCGCGAGCGAGGTGGTGCTTCCGATGGCGGTCATGGGTGTCCCGCCGGCGGGTGCTCGGCGAGCTCGATCAGCACCCCGTCAAAGTCTTTGGGGTGCAAGAAGATCACCCGAGTGCCGTGGGCGCCGTTCGTCGGTGCCTCGGTGGTGAACCGGTAGCCGCGCGCCCGGAGCCGTGCGACGTCGGCGTCGAGGTCGTCGGTGGCAAAGCACAGGTGGTGCAATCCGGGTCCTCGGCGTTCGAGGCTGGCAGCGATCGGCCCCTGACCCCGGAGCGGGTGGACGAGCTCGATGCGTGTGCCAGCGACCGGCAGGAACGCGGTCGACGTTTGCGCCGCCTCGACGTCCTCCGTCCCGCTGAGGGTCAGCCCAAGGTCTTCGCAGAAGCGCGCGATCGCCCGCTGCAGGTCAGGGACCGCGATGGCGACATGGTCAAGTCCGAGGATCAAGGGACCTCCCAGTCGGGGCCTAACGCAGCGACGGCTTCGAGGCGTCGTCGTGGCATCGGACGCGGTACAGGCCGATCGGCGGCGCGCCGATCAGCGGGTCCATCCGGTACCAATTGCCGGTCCACGCCGAGACGGGCGTCTCGACGATCGGGATGAGGTCGAAGCGGTCGCGTACGGCGGCACACAGCGGGTCGATCCACGTCGCCTCCGTCGGCCCGATCGCCGGTCCGCATGCCCACGTCAGGCACCCACCCTCGGCGTTGGCGGCTGGCTCCACGCACACGCCTGCGGGCGTGGCACCCCAGCACGGCAGGATGCGGTGCATCCGACCGGGTTGTCGGGGGTCGGTGGTCCATGCCTTGGGGAGCGCGGTTTGGGACGAGGCGCGCCACGCTTGACCGCCGAGCGCCACGAGGGGCGGTCGCCCGACCTCCCCGGGTTGCTCCGACCAAACGGGGCGCACGCACCCGAGATCGAGGAGCACGGCTCGCCCGCACGTCGCCTCGGCCGGCAGGCGGAGCAACGCGGTGAGCGAGGGGGCAAGGTCGTCCGGGGATGCCGCCAACGTGTCGTCCACCACGCCACGGAAGTAGCGCCATGCGAACCGCTCGGGGGCGGGGACGTCCGAGGTGTCGGCGGTGGTCAGGCCATGCACGGTCGCACCGTTGGCTTTGGCGTCGCGCGCGGCGTCGAGGAGCCACTGCTCCTGCTGCACGTCGGTGGGACGGACGATCGCCGGCGCCCACAGGCCGACCATCGCGAGCAGCGTGGCGCCGACGACGGCCTGGCCGCCGCGCGGCACCGCTTGTGTCCATCCGGCGAGGCCGAGGCCTGCGAGCGGCACCAACGCGGCCCACAGCGGCGCACTGCCGCGCAGCCACGTGCTGAAGGCGTCGAATCGGTCGACGTAGACCAGCAAGAACAAGGCGCTGTGGGTGAGGGTGAGCGCGGTGAGTGTCGGCGCTTGGGCCACGCCGAGCGGCAAGCCGACCGCGATGGCGGCCAGCAGTACGGGCGGCAGCCAGGTGGGGTCGACGAGCGCGGTCAGGGCGTTGGGCGCCTCCACGCGCCACAGGTTGTCGTGGGCGAGCAACGTGGCTGCGGGGCGCAGGCTCGCGAGGACGCCGATGCCCCACGTCGCAACGAGCAACACCCGGCGCGCCGCCGACGGCGGCTCACGACCCCCCAACAGGTCGGTGTTCATCGCGGTCGCCGCTGCAAGGAACGCGGCGACCGCGGCCAGCCGCTGGGCGAGCCAAACCGGCTGGTGGGAGGGATCGGGGTTGCTCGGCGGGCGCAGCTGCCCGAGGACGTCGACCTCGGTCCACGTCGGGAAGTGTGCGGCCAACAGCAACATCGCCCCGCCGGCTGCCACGGCCCCCTGAAGTCCCATCGCGGCCCGCAGACGCTCCGGCGCACGGGACGCGACCACGGCGACCCACGCGACGGGGGCGAGAAGCAGGAACTCGAGGTGGACTTGGGCCGTGAAGACGACAGCCATCCAGCCTGCCCACCGGCTCGCGCCGTCGCCGTGGCGCGCGTGATGCTCTGCGAGCGCGACCACGACCCACCAAGCGCATGCCCCGAGCATCAACACCGTCGGCATCGGCGCGAGCTTGAGCCACAACGGGCTGCTCGCGAGCGCGGCGGCCGTCCACAGGGCGACGGTGTCGGCGTGATCGTCGGGCTGCCAGGGGCCACGGGGCGTGCGCGAAGCCAGTCCGCGTGTGGCGACGAACGCGGCGACCACGCCGAGGGTCGTGACGAGGATGTCGAATCCGTACACGTCGGAACCGCCGAACGTCGCATGCTGGACGACACGCCACGCGGCGAACCACGCCTGCCCGTGTTGCTGTTCTCCGCCCGTCGGGTCCAGCCACCCCGTGCGCCAAGCGCCGATCAGCCGTTCATGGCCGTGGTTGTTCGGCTCCCACGCCCCCGTCGGGACCACCATCGACACGAACGCGCCGAGGAGGACGAGGATCGCAGCGAGGGCACCGCGGGTGCGGCGGCCGACAGCCGCCCCGTCGGCAGCCCACGCGGCACGTCCGGCGACCACGGCGGCGAGGCCCGTCGCGAGGACGACGTACAGGGCGATCAGCGCGAGTTGGGACGAGTTCACGGTGGGCCCCGTCGTCTTGGCGTGTCGACGGCGACCGCGCTCACCGCGGCTGCCAGCCTTCGGTGAGGGACGGCCACGTCTCCTCCAGCCAGCGCCACGCCACGAGGTGGGTTCCGAGCGGCGCTTGATGCTCGGGCGTGTCGAGGGCGTCGAACTCCGTGTCTTCGGTCTCGGTCGTCGACGCCCGCCCGCGGCGCGGACGTACCGCGACGATGCGTCCGCGGTCGACGAGGTAACGGAGCTCCATCGAGGCGCCCCACACCTGCAACAAGGCCCAAAGGCCGCTCAGGACCTCGGGGCGCGTCGCGCGGTCCCCCTCGATGGCGCCGAACAGCCGGAGGCGGTCCCGCAGATCCGCGAGCGTGATCCACAGCGCGGCACGGTCGGTGACGTTGCGGCGCTCGCCATCGACGTCGGTGAGGGCGACCTCGCCCCCCCACTGGGCCGCGAGATCGTGCACGAACGTCAGCACGTGGTCCACGGCGGTGCGGCCGTGCAGCTGCGCGGTCAGGCGCATGCGATCGCCGAGGACCTCGCCCTGCATCCGGAGGCCTCGGTGCTCGAAGACGTCGGGCAGGTCCCCGGGCTCGAGGGGCTCTCCGAGCAGCGCGAGCCCGCGGATCACCGCGGCGGCGTCCGCGATCGGCTCACCGACGCGCACTTCGAAGGTGACGGTCACGGTGTGAAGGCCGTTCATCGCAGGCTCGACCCCTCGCGGACGAGCCAAGCGAGCAGTTGGCCCACCTCGGGGGAATCCACGCCGTCGCGAAGCGCCGCCAACGTGGCCTGCGCGCCTTGGTCGCCGCCCTCGGGGTGGTACAGGTCGAGGTAGTGGAGGAACCGGTCGACGGTCGTTCGGGCGGTCAGTTCTGGGTGGAACTGGCTGGCCCAGAACGGGGCACCGTCGACGCGGCAGGCCTGCTCGGGGCTGACCTCGCCGACCGCCAAACGCGTGACGCCCGGTGGCAGCACCACCACATGGTCGTGGTGGCCTTCTTGTGCCCAAAATCCTGCGTGCGGCAGCCGACCCATCAGCGGGCAAGCTCGCCCGGCGTCCGTCAGCGTCAACCGTACGCTGCCGAGCTCGGTGCGGGCATCGTCTCGCACAACCTCGCCGCCGAGGGCGACCGCGAGCCCCTGAAAGCCAAAGCAGCTCGCCCACGCGGGGCGCCGGGCGTCGAGCACGGTACGTAGCGCGTCGAAGCCGTCGCGGATCCACGCGACGTCGTCCAACACGGAATACGCGCCAGAACCCCCGAAGAACACGGCGTCGTACGCTTGCAATCCTGCAGAGGGCAGCCGACCCTGTTGCATGACGTGGACGTCGAAGGCTTCGCGTGGAACCGCGGCCTGGTCGGCGAAGCACGCAAGCTCATGGACCGCCATCGGATCGGCAGCGTCCCGGAGGCTGACCAGCAAGACGCGAGGAGAGCGGCCGAGGACCGTCATGCCTGCTTGCGCCGGGCCCGATCGAGGAAGTTGTCGAGGCCAGGCAGGTTGCCGTCGAGCTTCTTGGCACGCTCCAGGTCCTCGACCGCCTCGGTGAACTCCTTGCGGTAGTACTTGCCGAGCCCGCGCTTGTACAACGCATGCGCATGCGACCCATCGAGCGTCAGGGCGGTGTCGTAGTGCCCTTGGGCCCGGCGGTAATCCTTGCGCGCGAAGAACAGGTCTCCGAGGGATGCGTGGAGGTCAGGCCGATCTGCGGCGATCGCTTCCGCACGTTGCAGGTCGGAGGCCGCCGCGACGTAATCGCCGAGATCGAGCAGCAGCCGCCCCCGCGCCAGACGCGCGCCGACGTGCTCGGGTTGTGCGTCGAGCACGTCCCCGTACAGCGCCACCGCCTCAGCGACGCTTTGCCGCGCTGTGTCGTGCGCGCGAACGAACAGCAGTTGGATCGCGGGGTCATCGAGGGTCGGCGCGCCCGACGTGAGCGCGGCCGGGCCGACCGTGACCGGGGCCGCGGCAGCGGGGGCATCCCGTCGCAGGCGCACGCTGTCGACGCGCGGAGGCTTGCTCGTCGCCTGGGCGATCGAGACCAAGGACGGGTCGTCCGCGGCGTCGTCGAGCGCGAGCGGGCCGTCGTCCTCTTGCCCAGCGAACGAGACATGCGTGCTCTCGTGGCTGGGTTCGTCGCCATCGGCGGCTCGCGGCAGCTCGACCGTGAGCTCGGCGCGCGTGGTCTCCAGCGCGGCCTCCAGCGCGGAATCGGGTCGGTCTGCGTCCGCCGTCGCGCGCGCTTCGCCGGTCGGCGCCTCCCACGCGGCGGGCGTGCCGGCGCTCCACGGATCGGCGTCGGCCCGCCACAGGTGGTCTGCATACGTCTCTTCACCGTGCTCCGGCGCGGTGTCGGCTTCGGCGGCACCGTCCGCGGTGTCGAACGTGGCGACCTCGGCGCCAGCGCCTGGTTCCGGCGTCGCGTCCCACGTCGCAGCGGTCTCGTCGTAGCCAGCGGCGGCTTGCTGGGCCTGCCAAGCGTCCCACGCGGCCTGCTGCTCGGCGGTCCACCCGGTGTCGGTGTCGTCGGTAACAGGCGCGGCGGCGGCGGTTTGCCAAGCTTCGTACGTCTCGTTCAACGCGGCGCTGTGGGACGCCGCTTGCTCCGCCGCCGCCCAAGCCGGTGTGCCCTCGGGCTGCGGTGGCTCCCACGACCCGGTGCCTTCGGTGGGGAAGTCGGCCGGCAAGCTCGGCGGGGCCTGCCCGACCGCGACCGCGCGCATCGCGACGGCGAGCGGCGGTTCGGCAGGGAGAGAAGCGAGGATCGCTTCTTCGAAGCCGGGTTCGAGTTCGATGAACTCCCCCCAGTTGCCGCTGAGGCGCTGCGGCGCGATGCCCAGAGCGGCCTCTGCGGCGCGGGACCGCGCGGTGGACGCGGCTTCGACCCGGTACGCGGCCGCTGGCGACAGCGCTTCGGCCATCAGCCAACGAACCTGCGCCTCGGCGGCCGCGAGGGTCGCGAGGATCGTGTCGATCTCGAGCGAGGAGCCGTGCATCGGGGGACCTGCGTGAGGGGGTCAGGCGCGGATACGCCGTGTTCGCGTGGCGTCAGGACGCCGCGGGCTCAGGT
>JBJONI010000472.1:0-4293 GCA_046051915.1 Pseudomonadota bacterium | reverse complement strand
CCGGGCCGGCGCGACCGGGTCAGGAGACGGCGCGCCGGGACGCGGCGCCGACGGCGGGAGGGCCGACGCGGGGTCCGGGGTCGTGCCCGGCGACGGCGCGGGCCCCACGCCCGCCGCGGTCGCCGGCCCCATCGACGTCGACGCCGCCGGCGCCGCCTCCATCGGCCCTGCCCCCGTCGGATTCGGCGTCGGAGCGGCCGCGGCCGAAGGGACGGCGTCTTCCACCGGGGGCGTGGCCGTCCCCCACGTGACCGCGAGGACGCCGAGTCCGGCCGCCACCAGCCCCGCCGCAAGCCCGCGACGCGACGAGGGCGCCGCGACGGACATCGGTGCGAGCAAGACATCGACCGTGCCCGCGGCCTGGCTCCCGCGCGACACCGAGGGCGTCAGGCTTGGCGGCGGCGCGGCGGACGCGGCCGAACCGCGCACGATCGACGAAGGCATCGTCGCGACCGCTTCCGCGCAGGACGGCGGGCGATCCTCGGCCTCACGGGCAAGCAGGCGCTCGATCCACGGGCGCCAGGCCTCCGGCACCGCGTCGAGCGGCGCATGGCGCCCCTTGACCACCGCGGCGTACACGTCATCCGACGTGGCACCCTGAAAACACGGCGTCTGCGTCAGGCACTCAAACGCGATGCAGCCCACGGCCCAAAGGTCGGATCGAGGCGTCGCCGCCGTGGCGCTGATCACGAGCTCAGGCGCCATGTACTCGGGTGTCCCCATCCGCACCTGAACGCGCGTCGCGCCCACGTGTTGGGTCGCCACCTCGGAGGAATCGGTGACGCGCGCGATGCCAAAATCAAGCAGCACCGGCGTCCCGTCCGAACGCAAAAGGAGGTTCGCGGGCTTCAAGTCGCGGTGGACGATGCCCGCGCGGTGCGCGTGCGCGAGGCCGTCGAGCAAGCCGCGCAGGATCGGGAGGATCTCGTCGTCGCGCAGGTCGCCGCGCTGCAGCCGCGTCTCGAGGTCGACCCCGTCGATGAAGTCCATCACCAGCGCGAGGGTATCGGGGGGCTCGTCGACGAGGTCGATCACCTCGACGATGTTCTTGTGCTCGATGCGCGCGAGGATGCGGCCCTCCGCGAGGAACCGCTGCCGAATGCGGTCGTTGGTGACCCATTGCGGATGCATCACCTTGATCGCACGTCGTCCCTCCAGCACGGCGTGGCGACCGAGCCAAACGCTCGCGAACGCCCCGTCGCCCAAACGCCGCTCCAGCACCCAAGATCCGATCGTGCGCAAGCGACCCTCCGCGCCGCGGGTTGCCTAACCGCCCGACGCGCCGGCGCCCCGCGGTGCTGCGCGCGCGATACATGCGCCGCTCGGAGTTGCCCCATGCGCCACCTCGCCCTGCTCCTCGTTCTCCCGCTCGCGCTCAGCATCCCGGCGCGTGCGGCCCCCAAGGCCAAGCCCGCCACGGCGTCCCCCGCCGCCGCCGTGACGCCAGCCCCCGAGGCACCCACGCCGCCGCCGCGCTTTCCCGCCGTGGCACGCGGCGAGGTGGTCGATGACTTCTACGGAACGCCGGTCGCCGACCCGTACCGCTGGCTCGAAGACATGGACAGCGAGGCCGTCCGTGCGTTCGTCGAGGCCCAGAACGACGCCACCCGCACGGCGCTCGACGCCAGCCCGCACCGCAAAGCGCTCGTGGACCGCCTGCAGGCCCTGTGGACGTTCGAGCGCTGGGGGCTCCCGATCGCCCGGCCGGACCGCCTGTTCTACGAGTACAACGACGGCACGTGGGACCAACCTCGGCTGATGGTCGAGGACGCCGGTGCCGCGCCGCGCGCGCTGCTCGACGTCACGACGCTCCGCACCGACGGCACCGTGAGCGTCCAGGGCTGGAAGCCGTCGGACGACGGCCGCTACCTCGCGTGGGGCCTCGCCGACGCAGGCTCCGATTGGCAGACGTGGCGGATCCGTGACGTCGCCACCGGCCAAGACCTCCCCGACGAGCTTCGCTGGGTCAAGTTCTCGGAGTGCGCGTGGCTCCCGGACAGCAGCGGCTTCTTCTACGCGCGGTTCCCAGAGCCCAAGGGCGAAGCCATGGAGGAGACGCTCGGGCACCAAGCCCTGTGGTTCCATCGGGTCGGCACGCCGCAGTCCGATGACGTGCAAATCGTCGCGACGCCGGAGCACCCCACGTGGGGGTTCGCGGGCGAAGTGAGCGCCGACGGCCAATGGCTGGTCGTCACCGTGACCGAAGGAACCGCCGAGAAGAACCTGCTGTGGGCGTACCCCCTCCGTTCGTTGGACCTCTCGGCGAAGACGGCCGCCGCGCCGAGGCCTCACCTCACCCTGTTCGGCGACTTCGACGCCGCGTACGCATGGGTGGGGAGCCACGGCAACACGGCGTGGATCCACACCGACAAGGACGCGCCCACCTACAAGCTCGTCGCGATCGACCTCTCCGGCAAGAAGCCGTCGCGGGACGTCCTGCCCGCTTCGGAGGCGACGCTCCAGGGCGTCAGCCACGTCGGCGGACAGCTCGTCGCGCGCTGGTTGCGTGACGCCAAGAGCGAGGTCACCGTCCACACGACGGGTGGCAAGGCGAGCCGGGCCGTGGCGCTCCCCGATCTCGGCACCGCGTCCGGGTTCGCCGGCGGTCCGAAGGACGCGAGCACGTTCGTTGGTTTCACCAGCTTCACCCAACCGTTTGGGGTGTGGCGTTACGACCTGAAGTCCGGTGCGCTCACCCCGTGGCACACGCCCAAGGTCGCGTTCGATCCGGCAGCCTACGAGACGACGCAGGTCTGGTACACGTCGAAGGATGGGACGAAGATCCCGATGTTCATCACCGCGAAGAAGGGTACGCCCAAGGACGGCCACCAGCCGACGCTGCTGTACGGCTACGGGGGCTTCAACATCCCGCTGACGCCGACGTTCAAGGTCCCCGACCTCGCTTGGCTCGATCAGGGCGGCGTGTTTGCCGTCCCCAACCTCCGCGGGGGCGGAGAGTACGGACGCGCCTGGCATGAGGCGGGCACGAAGGAGCAGAAGCAGAACGTGTTCGACGACTTCATCGCGGCGGCCGAGCACCTGATCGCGACCGGCTGGACGGAGCCGAGCAAGCTCGCGATCCACGGGCGCTCCAATGGCGGCCTGCTCGCCGGCGCCACGGTGGTCCAGCGCCCCGACCTGTTCGCCGCGGCCGTGCCGAGCGTCGGGGTGCTCGACATGCTCCGCTACCACCGGTTCACGATCGGGTGGGCGTGGGCGAGCGACTACGGACGTTCCGACGACAACGAGGCGATGTTTCGCGCCTTGTACGCGTACTCCCCTGTGCACAAAGCAAAGCCGGCTCAGTACCCTGCGATCCTGGTGACGACGGGCGACCACGACGACCGCGTCGTCCCCGCCCACTCGTACAAGTTCGCCGCAGCGCTGCAAGCCGCACAACAGGGCGACGCCCCGATCCTGCTCCGCGTCGAGACGCGCGCAGGCCACGGCGCTGGACCGCCCGTGCGGCTCCAGATCGAGGAGGTCGCGGACCGGTACGCGTTCTTGCTCGACGCGCTCAAGGTCCGCTGACCGCGACGCTCAGGCGAGGCCGTGGGCCGCGATCAGCGCGTTGGCGGCCTCGGGGTTGCGCTTCGCTTCGAGCAGGGCCCGGAGCACGAGCGGAACCACGATCGTCGCGTCGGACTCGATCACGAACATCGGCGTGTCCTTGGTCAGCTTGTCCCACGTGATCTTCTCGTTCGGCGTCGCACCTGAGTAACTGCCGTACGACGTCGTGCTGTCGCTCACCTGGCAGAAGTAGGCCCAGGGTTGAACGGGGCGGCCGAGGTCGTACTTGATCGAGGGCACCACGCAGATCGGGAAGTCACCCGCGATGCCGCCACCGATCTGGAAGAAGCCGACGCCCTTGCCGTCCGCGAGCTCCTCATAGCGGTCGTAGAACCACGCCATGTACTCGATGCCCGACTTGGCGATCGTCGCGGGGAAGTCGCCGTACTTGACGTGGCTGGCGAAGATGTTGCCGAACGTCGAGTCCTCGTAGCCGGGAACCACGATCGGAATGCCGGCCTGGGCCGCGGCGAGGAGCCAGCATTCATCGGCCGGACCTTCGTACGCGGACGCCGGAATCGCCTGGATCAACGCATAGAAGTACTCGTGCCAGAACTTCCGGTCCCCCGAGCTGCTCGCGGCCTCCCACATCGGCACCACGATCTTTTCGACCGCACGGAACGCCTCGTCCTCCGGGATCGAGGTGTCGGTGACGCGCCGCATCCGATCTTCAAGGATCTTCGTATCGTCTTCCTTGGTGAGGTAGCGGTAGTCGGGGAAGTC
>JBJONI010000471.1:0-6809 GCA_046051915.1 Pseudomonadota bacterium | reverse complement strand
CACATCGAGGAAGTTCTGGACGCACGCCGCGACGTCGTTGTCGAAGCGATGGTGCAGGCGGACCGCCCGAAACCCCGGCGTGCCGAGATCGGGAACTCGAAAGGACGGGGCCGCACACGGGGGCGTGCCCGGGCAGAGGTAGACGAGCCCGTCCTGTTCGACGGTCGCGGCGGCTGGGACGGCACGCGCTGGACTGCGAGCGGTGCGCTCCCCTTCCGAGGGCGCGAGCCGGAGCTCGCCGGACGGACCGTACTGCCACCCGTGGTACGGGCACACCAGGGCGCCACGCTGTACGCATCCCGACGACAAGCGGCCCGCGCGATGGCGGCAGCGGTCCTCCAGAGCCGCCACCGTGCCGTCGTCCCCGCGAAACATGGCCCACGTGCGCCCCAAGATCGTGACGCGACGGACCTGGCCTGCCGGGAGATCGGCACTGCGAAGCGCCACATACCAGTGGTCGGCCAGCGCCATCGTCAACGCCCGTCGCGCCAGCGCGCGCACGGCGTCAGCGCGGCGTCCTCCAACGCGCGAAGCTGGCACGCCAACCGCGGCGAAGGGACATCGTCGGCCACGAGCTCGAGCACCTCGTACTCGTCGAGGTCCGGGGCCCCAAGCGCCCCAGCAGGCTCCACGACGACAGCACAGGTGCCACACAGCCCCGTGCGACACCCAAAGAGCACCGGCGCGTTGCGCCCGTCGAGGTGCTCGGCGATCGGGTGCCCACGCGGGATCTCGAGCGGTGGGAACGCCGACCCGGGAAACGACAGGCGGATCATGCGCGCGCCGCCACGAAGCGCGCGACCGCCGCCCGGTTGGCCGCGAGGGTGCGCTCGGGCCGGCTGCGCGCCATCCGCGCGAGGTTGCGGTTCTCGGCCGAGACCCAAGGAAGGTCGGCGAGGAATTGCGCGTAATCCGCGCGGGCCGCGTCCTGAAACGCATGGCTCGCGGCGAGCGCGTCCGACGGCTCTCCGTAGATGCGTGTCATCCAATGGAGCGCGTCCTTGCGAGCCATCCCAAACACGGGACTCTCGAGGAGCGTCAACACCGCGTCGAACGCGGCCGGATCGTGCCAAAACAGACCGCGGAGCGTGACGCTGACCGGGGTGTGGTCGTCTTGGCAGCCGGCGAGGGCACGGTTGACCAGGTGGCGCTCAAAGGCCGTCGGCGCCGGGAGGGCCGCCACCAGCTCGCGACCGATCAGGGCGGAGGTGTTGAAGTGAAACGACTCATCCTGAAAGTGGTGCCAGCTCACCTGGGTGGGCACGGCCACCTCCCCGTCGCCGCGCTCCGATTGCCGGTAAAACCCCGACAAATGGCTCTGCACCATCTTTCCGTTGAGCGTGCGTAGGCCCCGTACGGTGAAATACTGGCTCCCGATGAACGCCGAGCTCGCCGAGAGCAGCCCGAACGCGGCCAACTCAAAACGGCGGACCTTCTGCCGAAACCACGACAGATCGCTGTAGATCATCGTCGGCTCCATCGGGCCGCGCATCGGGAAGGTGAACACCCGACGGCCGAAGACCGCCCGCTCCACGGCGGAGCCGATGTGGTGAAAAGCCGCGATATGGGCGCGTTCCTGCCGACTCTCAAGATCCAGCGTGTCGGCGACCGGACGAAAGTCCGGGACGGCGTACAAGGCCGCTGCGCTCGTCTGGTTGAAGTAGATCGTCGCGATCTCGGCGGAGATGATCTGGCTGTGGTACGCGACCCAATAAAGTTGGTTCAACCGAAGTCGCTGCGTCTCTGACGCCGCATCCCACAGCGCCGTCCCCGCGAGCAGCGACCACCCCTCGGGGCACCAACGCCGATCCGCGTCGGCCTCCCAGGAGAACGCCGCGGCGGCGTCGTCCAGCGCGTCCGTCTGGTCCTGCTTGACGTTGCGTTTGTGGTTCAGGGCGAGCTTCTTCCAAGCCTTGTCGGTATCGACGGCGCGGTTCATGCAGGCCCCCACGGGTCGTAGGCCCGTAACCCGGCCTGACGCAGGATCCCTCGGACGAGCGCGACGCGGTCGGCAACGTGGCCCTGGACGTCCAGCGCGACGAGATCGGCCTCCGTCAGGGGCCCCGCATGCCGCACCAAGGCGTCGACCACGGCCACGGGTCCCGCCTCCACCGCGGCGCGCAACGCGACGAGCGCGCCACCCAACGCGGCGCCCTCCGACGGCGACAAGCCGGATGCCACCTGCTGAACGGCGGCACCGTGGTGCGCCGCCTCATCCGCGGCAATGCCCGTGAACACCTCGGCGAGGTCGGCGTCAAGGCACAGGCCCGCCAGGCGGCGGTAGTGCCGGATCCCCCAGGCCTCCAACACCGCGCCGACCAACGCGAGCGATGCCAACCCCGGCAGCGATCGTGCCTGCTCGTCCAACCAAGCGACGAACGGACCCGGAGAGACCTCGGGCGCGGCCCACGGCGCCAGCGCGGCCCAATGCCGCGCCTCATCCGCGGCAAACGAGGCATAGAGCGCAGCGAGACCCGGATCGGCCGCGGACAGGGCGCGACGCGCCGCGTCCCGCACCCCGAGGGCTTCGATCCCGATCGCCTCCGCGAACAACGCCGCGGCGGCTTGCCGCACGACGTCACGCCGCTCCTGCGCGCCCAACGCTTCGAAGGCCGGCACGCCGCTCAACCCAAACGCTTCCGGCCCGAACGCCTCCGCTGGGTCGCGGCGAGGCCCCGGCGCTCCAAACCGCGCACGGAACAGGCCGTCCAGACCGGTCATCGTGACCCCACCAGCTTTTTCCAAGCATACCGGGGAAGGAGCGACCACGGCAACGGCGCCACGGCGACCAGCTCATCGCCGAGCGCGGCCTCGGGATTGACCTGCGCGAAGTAGGTCGCGAGCGGCGGCGCGTCGACCGGCAGCGCAGCGAGTTCGGAGCGCACGCGACCCGCCCGCAGGCGAACCAAGCCCGTCGCGGGATCGTACGCCTCGGCGAAGCGCGCACCAAACGCGTCGCGGAGCCGACGAACGGCCGGTGGCATCTCGACCTGCGGCCGCGGATGCGCATCCGGGAAGTTGTTCGCCAAAAGCAGGTACGTCCGCCATCCCTTGCTCAGCAAGAACCACCACAGGGGCCGCCACGGTCGACGCAGGCGACGCGCCACGAGGTAGCGGAGGAACGCGACGCCCAGCGCGCCGGAACCACGGCTGCCTGCTTCCACCACGGTGTCGCCAGAGAACACGCCATCTTGGGCCACACCGTCGACGTGCACCGTCAGCGGAAGCAACGTCGAGAACCCGACAAGGCGAGGCCCTCGCCACAACAGGATGACGTCTTGCTTGGCTTCGAGATCTTCGAAAAAGCGCCGTTCGCTGACGTCCTCATAGGCCGCCGAGAAGCGGTCCCACATCGCCGTGCGCTCGGCGTCCGTCAGGCGCGGGACCGCTCGAAGCGTGCTCGTCACGCCCCTCATCGGCCCGCCACCGGGGTCCAATCCCCGAGGGTCACCGCGGGCTGCGCGTCGACGTGTTGGATGAACCGCAGAATGCTGCGGTCGGCGGCGATGGGCGTCCGCAAGTCCCAGCGGATCGTCTGGAACACCTCGGTGTCCCCACGGGCAAAATACGCGCCCACCAGCGCGGAGGCGCCCAAGCTCAAGGCGTTCCACACCGCGCCGGCCACGCCCGGCACCCGCGGCGAGAGCAGGATCGGGTAGCCTTCGGTGGTGCCCGCATCCGTGAGCCGGAGCGCGAACACGATGTGGAAGTGCCAGGCGTCCGGACCGACGCTGACCGAGCCCATCGTGCCGCCCCAGTACGTCATCCGATAGGTGAGCGGACCCTGATAGAAGCGACGAAGTAGTCGCCCAAAGCTCGAATCTGGCGGCAGGGACGTGTTCTCCCAGCTCGCGGCATAGGCGGAGTGCTCGGTCACGTGAAAGTGCAGGTCGACCGGCAGGTGGTGCACGGAGGCGAAGTGCTGCTCGTCGATCGCGTTCACCATCACGACGTTGGGGTGGCAGCCCTTCTCGAAGCGGGCGCCGAGCATCGAACGCACAGGTTGTCCGGCCAGCGCCGGGATCTCCGGCAGCGGCGCGCCCGCCTCGGGCCCCGGCCAGACGAAGACGAGGCCGTACCGCTCCTGCACCGGCCAAACCGTGACGGCGACACGCGGCGGATGGTCGGCGCAGGGCACACGTGCCAACTGCCCCGTCTCGTCGAACACCCACCCGTGAAAGAAGCAATGCAGCCCCTCAGCGGTGACCTTCCCGCGCGCCAAGTGGGCGCCCATGTGCGGGCAATGCGCGTCCCACGCATGGGGACGCCCCTCGTCGTCGCGCCACAGCACGAGATCCCGCCCGAGCACGCGAACCTGCACGACGCCCCGACGCCCGAGCGCTGCGCTCGGCAACGCCCACGTCCACGCCGCCGCGACGCGGTCGGTGCGTGCAAACACGGCGTGCTGGCGCGGCTCGAGCATCCGGGCCCTCCCGGTCCTCCCCTAACCCGGGGTCAGCGAGGCAGGGTTACGTGCACACCATGCGGCCCGATCGACGCAACGCCCAGACCCAGCCCCACACGCCACGCCCGGTGCACCAACGCTGGGATGTGCTGGCTCGGGCTTGGTACGTCGTCGGCCGCAGCGCGTCCCTCGCGCCGGGCACCGTCCTCGGCGTGGACGTCGGCCCGCAACGCCTCGCGGTCTGGCGGACGGACGACGGCGAGGTCCACGCCGTCGACGGCTTCTGCGCCCACATGGGGACCGACCTCGCGATCGGCCGCGTGTGCGGGGCGCACCTGCGCTGCTTCTTTCACCATTGGACGGTCGATGGACAGGGGCGCTGTCAGCACGCGCCCGGCCGGACACAGCCGGTCGGCCAGATCGTCACGCGCGCATGGGCGACCGAGGAGAAGTACGGCCTCGTGTTCGTGTTCCCCGACGACGTGGCGGACACCCCCGTCCCCGACTTCCCGGGCCTCGAAGGGGTGACGTTGGTCGTCGCGCACGGCGCGCCGATCACCCGCACCTGCCACGCCCACGTCTGTATGGTCAACGGGATGGACGCCGAACACCTGTGGACCGTCCACGGGTTCGATCTGGACCTTAAACCCGAGGTGGCAGAGAGCGAAGCGCTGGGCACGTTCGACGTGTCCCTCGCTGGACCGCTCCCGAGGACGACCCTGGCCGAGCGCCTCGTGCATGCGCTGCTCGGCGGCCGTTACCGCTACAGCATGCGCTACCATGGCGGCACCCTCGGGCTGCTGACGACCCTGCAGGACACGACGTTGCTCGGTCGTTGGCCCCTGCCGGAGACACGGATGCTGTTCGCGTACCGCCCGACCGCCGAAGGGACGACGCACATCGAGCCCGTGTTCGTCGCTCCCGCAGGCAAAGGGCTCGGACGATGGCTGGCAGCGGCTCGTCTACGCGCGATGCAGCGAGCCTTTCACGTGCTCCGCGACGACGACGGACGCATCTACGACAACATCCGATACCGACCCGACGGCGCGCCCGCCGGGAGCGCGTTGGAGGCCTTCCACGCTTGGATCGACCAAAGGACACCCTCGGTGTGGTCGGTGCCTCAGGGCGGTGACACCGCCACGACCCCGTCAGGACCGAGCTGAACGGCGAAGGCAAACGTCGGCTCGTGACGCGCGTTGGTGAAATAGACGTGCGAACCCTGGTAAACGCCCCGCCATGCGCCCTCGGGCGTGCGCGCCTCGGCGACGAGCGTGGCGTGGCCCTCCAGGTGGGCGAACAGCTCCAAGCGCCCGATCGCGACCAGCCAGGCCACGACCTCGTGGGGGGGCAGGGTCAGGAGTGCCTCTGGCTGCAACCGGCCGAGCACCACCGACGACGTGACGCCCCGGTGGACCGCGACGGTCCCGAGGTCGCTGGCGGCGAACGATGCCGAGACGAGGAGCCGGCTGCCGTCGGCGGAGATCGCGGCAAACGGCCCCAACGGGTGGTCCGTCGGCCCGATCGGTGCCCGAAACGCGACCGGGGGCACCTCGGTCCAAGCGGGCCCGACCGCGAGGCGGCGCTGGGCGGCGAGAACCCCCCCGTCGGCGTCGGCGCGCACCGTCGCCGGGTCTTGCATCGACGGACCCCCTCCGCTCGCATCGGACGGCGGGCTCGTCGACACGGCCGCGTGCGGTGCGCAGGACCCCATCCAAGCCACGATAGACGCCACCCGGCTTCGACGAGCCATGTCCACACCTCCAAGCCGTGCATCACGCGGGGCGGGCAGGACGGCGAATCGTTCAGCAACCGCCGTCCCCTTCGCCGTCCACGTCGACCCCGACCAGGCTCAGGGCGGCCCTCGCGGCCATGGCCGTGTTGTAGATTTCCGCGGCCAAACCCGCAGCGTAGGCGTACGTCGCGCCAACCCCGAACGCAGGGAGAGCCCCGGCGAGCTCCGTGAGGCCGTTCTCCGACATCGATTTCAGCGTCTCCTTCACGATCGCAGACCAGTCGGTGTCCTTGGTGACCGCCGGCGGGTAGCCGCCTCCTTCCAAAACCGAGATCGCGGCCAGCAACTTCTTCGCCTTGGTGATCTCCAAGCTGTACCAGACCCCGGCGGCGGACCCCAGGGCCCCGGTGTAGCCGAGGAGCGTCCCGAGGGACTCGAGTTGGTCGAGCAACAGCCGCAAACCACACGCGTCCTCGACGGACAGCCCGCCACCGCTCCCGTCGTCGAGGACGCCGATCAAGTGACCGGTGTCGGGATCGAACGACCAGAACGACCGCACATCGCCCTCTGCGGCCACCCAACGAACCGTCTCCGCGTACGGCGCCATCACGCCCCCCCACGCCGCAAGCTGCGCCGGGTCCAGATCCGGCCGCAAGCCGCCGAGGTCGAGCG
>JBJONI010000470.1:0-5566 GCA_046051915.1 Pseudomonadota bacterium | reverse complement strand
CGTCTTCCGTCTTGAAGACGCGCACCTGTTCGGGCGGGGGAGGCGGCGGCGGCAACTCGACCAGCTCCTCGATGGGCGGCGGCACCACCACCGGCACCTCTTCGATCTCGACGATCTCCTTGCGTTCTGGGCGGCCCGGGTTCCGCGTGAACGTCAAACCGGCGAGGAGCCGGAGGTCGGTCGTCCCGTAGCCCTGGTTCGTACCGCGGCCGGCGAGCACGTCGATGCTCATGTTCGTCTTGAACGCGATGTCGCGGATCGGCATCGAGACGCCGCCGACAATCTCGACGCCGTTCTCGGCACCGCCCTTGAAGAACGCAGGAAATCCGCCCTTGGCGACCAAGGCCTGCACGAACTGCACCCCGAACCGCTCGCGCTGCAGCCACGGGAGCTTGATCCTCACGCCCTCCGAGACCTGAAATTCGCTGCCGAGCTGGAAGTCTTGGCCCGTGTTGAGGTAGCGGCGCCCGAGGAATGAGGCGTCCGCGACGACGTCGACCACATCGAACACGTCCACGAGCAAGCTGGCACCGCCCGAAGCGCGAACGTTGCGCTCGCCCATGTACGCGTCCTTGGCGCCGGACGGCAGCCAAAGATCACCATGGAAACCGAGGTTCACGAAGCGCGTCTGGACGGGCGTCAGGGTCACACCCGTGGAGATGTCGGAGAAGCCGATGCCCACGGCCTTCAACTCCGGGATCTGCGTGCCGATGTTGACGGCCCACGGCACGGTCAAGCGCCAGGTGCCCCACTTGGCGAAGTCCCAAGCGACGCCCATGTGCGCCTGGATGCGATTCACGACGATGTTCGCGTAGAATTCGTCGAGCCGGTAGCCGGTGACGGGGTTCAATTCGTACTGGAACGTCGTGTTGACGTGGACGGTGTTCTTCTCGGCGCCGTGCAGCGGGGTCACGACACCTGGAATCTGGTCTTGACCGGGACGAATCTGGAAGAACTCAGGATCGGCCGACACGGGCCCCGCGTCCTGCGCCTGCGCGAGGGGCGATCCTAGCGTCAACACCGCCGCGAGCGTGTGTCCGACGCGCCGGACCGGGTGAGCGAAGGGGGACCGAGCGGGGAAGAGGTGCTTCATGGCGACGGGCTTCCATCGGGCGCGCCACGGGGTGCTCCCGTGCAGCGGCTCCGTGTAGGGTAACGCGAAGGGCGCCGACCGGCCCCCTTCCCCTCACGCGCCGACGGATCGCGCGTCGCGAAGGTCGCGCAACGGTACCACCGGCACCCGTGAGATCCTACCCCCGAACGACGAACGGCTGATCTTTCCGAACCAGAGGACTCCGCGCGCGCGGTATACTTAAGGGGAACGTTTGGGGGATGGAATGCGCCACGCTTCGTGGACGGAGATCGCGGGCTTTGTCGGCACAGCGTGCCTCGCGGCGGGGTTGACCCTCGCGGTGGCGCCGAAGGCCGAGGCCGCATCGTGCAGCGACCTTGGCGGATCGCTCACCTGCAACGCGACCGGCAACGGCGACATCGGTGTGGGTTGCAACCTCGACCCGTTCGGCCTGTTCTGTAGCGAATCCTACGCCCAATGCGGTGCAGGTAGCTACGACAACGGGGGCGAAGCCTGGGCGTTTTCCTGCCTTGGAACCGGCCCGGTGACGGTCACGATGTCGCGCGGCGACTGCGACATCGACATGTTCGTCCTCGACGGCGGGTGCGCGGGCTGCGAAGGCGCGAACCTCAATGGAGGCAACCGCGAGGAGGTGACGTTCACCTGCATCGCCGGCCAGACGTTCTTCTTCGTCGTCGAGCGCGCGGAGGCAGGCGACATCTTCGGCGGGCTGTTCGGGGGCGGAGACTGCAGCCTGTACAGCGGCGCGGACTACAGCATCACCACGGAGTGCGTCGAGGTCTGTACGGACCGCATCGACAACGATGGTGACGGCTTCATCGACTGTCTGGATGTCGATTGCGGAGGATTCTGCGACGAGATCTGCGACAACTTGCAAGACGACGACTTCGACGGCCTCGCCGACTGTTTCGATCCGGACTGCGCCGACACGAACACCTGCTGCGACAAGGACGGCGACGGCTTCCGCGCCGCCGGCGGCATCTGCGGCGGCAACGACTGCAACGATGCCTTCCCCGGTGGCGGCACCATCAACCCCGGCGCGGCGGAGATCCCCGGCGACAACGTCGATCAGGACTGCGACGGCTTCGAGGATTGCTTCGTCGACAACGATCGCGACGCCTATGGCATCCCGACCCTGGTGGAGAGCCGCGTCTTCAGCTGCCTCGCACCCGGGGTCGCGCCCAACGACGACGACTGTGACGACACGCGCGCGCTGGTGAATCCCGGCGCGCCCGAGCTCATCGCCAATGGCCGCGACGACAACTGCGACACGAAGGAAGACTGCTGGGAGGACGTCGACAACGACAATTGGGGGTCCGGGGACGCCGTCTCGGTGACCGACGTCACCTGCAGCCAGGGCCCGATCTCGAACCAGACCGGCGACTGCAACGACAGCAACCCCGCTGCATACCCCGGCGCGCCCGAAATCCCGGCCACGGGCATCGACGAGGACTGCGACGGCTACGAGGACTGCTACAGCGACAACGACGGCGATGCGTATGGCACGACGACGACGCGCGAGACCTCGATCACCACCTGCATCGGCGCGGGCATCTCGATCCGCAGCGACGACTGCAACGACACGCCCGGCTCGGGCTCGTCGATCCATCCGAACGCGCCCGAGACGCAGGGGAACGGCATCGACCAAGACTGCGATGGCGTCGAAGATTGCTTCCTCGATGGCGACAACGACGACCATGGCAAGCCCGGCACGCACGTGCCCTCCTTCCCCCTCGATTGCACCGCGAACGGCGTCGCCCCGATCGGCGATGACTGCGACGACCTGAACCCGACGGTCTACCCGGGCGCGGCCGATCCCCCCGCCGACGGCATCGACCAGAACTGCGACAACGCCCAAGATTGCTACCGCGACCTCGACGGCGACGGCTGGGGGAGCAGCACCGTCGTGACCAGCACGAACGGCAGCTGCATCGGCACCGGCATCTCGCCTCGAACCGGCGATTGCGCCGACACGAACAACGCGATCTACCCGACACAGACCGAGACACCGAACAACGCGATCGACCAAGATTGTGACGGGTTCGAGGACTGCTACGAGGACCAAGACGGCGACAGCTACGGCTCGAACGTGGTGATCGAGTCCGTGAACCTGACCTGCGTTGGGGCCGGCTCGTCGAACAACCGCCTCGACTGCGACGATACGCCACCCGACGGCTTTGGCATCAAGCCAGGCGCCGTCGAGATCCCGAACAACGGCATCGATGAGAACTGCGACGGCGCCGAGTCCTGCTACCTCGACCAAGACAACGACGGGTACGGCCGCGCCCAGACCGTCCTGAGCAACTCGCTCGCCTGCGCCGTCGCCGGCGTGTCGAGCAACGCGCTCGACTGCAACGACACCGCGACCGGGTTCCGGATCAACCCCGGCGCCACCGAGCAGCCCGTCGACAACCTCGATCAGAACTGTGACGGTCTCGAAGTTTGCTACGTCGACGCGGACGGCGACACCTTCGGGTCGACGGTGACCACGCAGAGCCCCTCGATCCCCTGTTCGGCGTCCGGGGTCGCCAACGACGACGACGACTGCGACGACAACGATGCCACCGAATACCCGGGTTCGCCGACACCAGGAAAGGACTGCTCGGGCGTGACGGTCTGCTACCAAGACGCCGACTTCGACGGCTACGGCGGGAGCATCCAAATCCTGTCGAGCAACCCCTTGTGCAACGCGGTGGGGCAATCGCCCAACAGCGCCGACTGCAACGACGGAGACGCGACGGTCAAGCCCAACGTCGTCGACGCGCCGAACGACGGTGTGGACAAGGACTGCGACGGCTACGAAATCTGCTACCAGGACCTCGATAACGACGGGTTTGGCACCATCAACCCCCAACCTTCGACCGACCTGACGTGCAACGCCACCGGCGTCTCGCGCAACGACGACGACTGCAACGACAACCCCGGCGCCAACGGGGCCTCGATCTACCCGGGGGCGACCGAGGTGCCCGCGAGCGACGTGGACGAGAACTGCGATGGGTTCGAGGATTGCTACCGCGACGACGACCGTGACGACTACGGCCATCCCACCCGCACGATCGCCGTCACCGACCTGACGTGCCAAGCCGGGACGACGTGGGCCGACAACAACCTCGATTGCGACGACGCCAACGCCACGCGCAAGCCGTCCGCGACCGAGATCCCGGTCAACGGGATCGACGAGAACTGCGACCTCGTCGACCAGTGCTACCAAGACCTCGACGGCGACGCCTACGGCTCCACCGTCACCATCCCTGGCTTCGACCTGACGTGCGTCGGGGTCGGCGTCAGCCGCCTCGGCACCGACTGCTTCGACCTTCCCCCCGACGGCGCGCTCGTGTACCCAGGCGCCCCCGAGATCGCCGGGTCAGGGATCGACGAGAACTGCGACGGTCGCGAGCTCTGCTACCTCGACCAAGATCGGGATGGATACGGTCAGAACGTCACGATCAGCAGCACCAACCTCGTCTGCCTCGGCAGCGGCCTGTCGCCGACCAACGACGACTGCAACGACCAACCGGCGCCTGCGGCCGGTCCGCAGATCCACCCGGGCGTGTCCGAGACCGCAGCGAACGGGGTCGACCAGGACTGCGACGGCTTCGAGGACTGCTACCAAGACCTCGACCGCGACCAGTATGGGAGCACCATCCTCGCAGAGAGCAGCACGCTGAGCTGCATCGCCGACGGCGTCGCGGCGAACGATGACGACTGCTACGACCTCCCCCCGACGGGCGCCTCGATTCGTCCCGGCGCGATCGAGGTCGTCGCCGACGGCGTGGACCAAAACTGCGACAACAGCGAGTCGTGCTACCGAGACATCGACAACGACGGCTATGGCCGCAACACCGTCGTCCCATCGACCTCGATCACCTGCTCCGCGGTCGGCTACAGCCGCCGCGGCGACGACTGCAACGACGCGATTGGCAACGGGGCTCCGATCCACCCTGATGCGATCGAGATCCCGGTCGATGGCGTTGACCAGGACTGCGACGCCAAGGAGCAGTGCTACCGCGACGGCGACGGCGACACGTACGGCGTCTCCACCCTCGTCGCGAGCCCCTTCCTCACCTGTGTGGCCGTCGGCGTGTCGACCAACGACGACGACTGCAACGACGTCCTGCCGGGTGGCAACTTCATCTACCCGTCCGCGGTCGAGATCCCCGGCAATGGCATCGACGAGAACTGCGACGGCGTCGAATCCTGCTTCCTCGACAACGATGGCGACGGCTTCGGCGGCCTGAGCACGATCCAAACCCCGAGCTTCGATTGCAACGCGCCCAACGCGACCTTTGTCGGTGGTGACTGCGACGACACCCGGGCGACCGTCAACCCCGACGCGGTGGAGATCATCGCCAACAACATCGATGAGGACTGCGACGGGGTCGAAGACTGCTACCGCGACGCCGACAAGGACGGGTTCGGGAGCACGATCATCGCCAACGGCAACGACCTCGATTGCATCGACCTGAACGAGTC
>JBJONI010000469.1:0-3100 GCA_046051915.1 Pseudomonadota bacterium | reverse complement strand
GGCTTCGACTACCTCCGCGACAACATGAAGTTCCGCAAGGAGGACTACGTCCAGCGCGGCCACCCGTTCGCGATCATCGACGAGGTCGACAGCATCCTCATCGACGAGGCCCGCACGCCCTTGATCATCAGCGGTCCAGCGCAGATCGGGCTGGAGCTGTACACGGTCGTCGATGCGGTCGTCCCGACGCTCCAAAAGGACATCGACTTTACGCTCGAGGAGAAATCGCGCAGCGTCGCGTTGACCGAGGAGGGCATTGCCCGTCTCGAAGCGCGTTTGAACTGCGACAATCTCTACGACCCGCAGAACCTTGAGCTGCTTCACCACACGATGCAATCCCTCAAGGCGCACCACCTGTTCAAGCGCGATCGCGACTACGTCGTGAAGAGCGGCGAAGTGATCATCGTCGACGAGTTCACCGGTCGCCTGATGCACGGACGCCGGTGGTCGGATGGTCTGCATCAAGCGGTCGAGGCCAAAGAAAAGGTCAAGATCGAGCCCGAGAACCAGACCTACGCCACGGTGACGTACCAGAACTACTACCGCATGTACGGCAAGCTCGCGGGCATGACGGGCACGGCGTTCACCGAGGCCGCAGAGTTCTTCAGCATCTACAAGCTCCCGGTCGTGGTGATCCCCACCAACCGCCCGATCGCGCGCCTCGACCAATCCGACGTCGTCTACAAGAACCAGATGGGCAAGTACAACGCCGTTCTGGAAGAGATCCGGAGCGCGCACGGACGCGGGCAGCCGGTGCTGGTCGGCACCACTTCCGTCGACAAGAGCATGATCGTCAGCAACCTGCTGGAGCGGGCACAGATCCCGCATGAGGTCCTCAACGCGAAGAACCACGCGCGGGAGGCCCACATCGTCGCGCAGGCGGGCAAGCTCGGCGCGGTCACGATCTCGACGAACATGGCGGGTCGCGGCACCGACATCAAGCTTGGCGGCAACCCTGAGGAGATCGTCATCGCGGAGCTCGCCGACCGTGAGGTCGACAGCCACGAGAACCCGGAAGCGTACACCGCCACCGTCGCGGCCTGGCGCGCCCGGCTCGCCGCCCACGAGCAACCCGAGGTGTGGCAGGAACGCCTCGCCGAGCTCACGGCGGCGTGCACCGAGGAGGCCGAGCGGGTCAAGGCGGTCGGCGGCCTGTTCATCCTCGGCACCGAGCGACACGAGTCGCGCCGCGTCGACAATCAGCTCCGCGGCCGCGCTGGTCGGCAAGGCGATCCGGGCGGTTCGAAGTTCTTCCTCGCGCTCGACGACCACTTGTTGAAGATCTTCGGCTCCGACAAGCTCGCCGTGTGGATGGAGCGGATGGGACTCCGCGATGACGAAGCGATCGAGCACAACTGGATCAACTCGTCGATCGAGAGCGCCCAGAAGAAGGTCGAGGCCTACAACTTCGGCCTGCGAAAGAACGTCATCGAGTACGACGACGTGATGAACTACCAGCGAAAGGGTGTGTACGAACTTCGGCGCAAGGCGCTCGAGGGCGAGAACATCCGCGAGCTGCTCGACGAGAGCACAAAGCAGTTCGTGGACGACGTCCTTGACGATTACTGCGCCGAGGAACTGAAGGCCGAATCCTGGAACCTCGTCGCCCTGCGCGAGAACCTGCAGCGCGTGTTCGACGTCGTGTGGGACGAGACCGACGAGCGCCTTCGCGACCTGCCACGCGCAGAGTTGGAGACTCGGATCCGAGGCGACGTGACCGACGCGATGAACCGCCGTCGTGAGGCCCTCGGCGACTTCTACGACCCGATCGCCCGCCAACTCCTGCTGCAGCTGACCGATGAATTGTGGCGCGACCACCTGCTCGCGATCGATCGCCTCCGTCAGAGCGTGGGTCTGCGCGGCTATGGTCAGCGCAACCCGTTGTTGGAGTACAAGCGGGACGCCTTCCGCATGTTCCTCATGATGTCGGCCGCGCGCGATGAGCGGGTGCTCACCCAACTGATGCATGTCCAGGTCCGCCAGCCGGAGGCGCCGCGGCCCGCGCCCCCGATGGTCGAAGGACCCGACCCCTCCGAGGTGCCGCTCGTGACGGGGGGCGGCCTGCTCGCGCTCCCGGCGGACGACGATGGGGAAGGGGACGCCCCATCGGCGCGCCCTGCCGCGCCGGCTCGGCCGCAAGCGGGCGACGAAGCGCGCGCCTACGCGATCGAACACGGCGTGGGCAAGAACGATCCCTGTCCGTGTGGCTCAGGGCAGAAGTTCAAGAAGTGCTGTGGCGGGACGGCGAAGGCCTGAGGCACTGCGTCGTCTGGATCCGCACCCGTACGCTTGATCGCGGTGCCCCGTCGCGTTAGGGGGCCGCGCCGATTCGGGGATGGTTCCCGTCTTGAGCTCCACGCCGGAGGCCTTCGTTGCGAAGGTGCGTTCCGCCCCTCGGTGCCCTTCGGGGTCGGGTCGGGATGCCGGCGGTCGAACAACCTACGGGTCCAAGCCCTCACGGGTCCAAGCCCATCGAGCGTTCCATGATCAACATCTCTCTGCGCGACCTCCTCGAGGCCGGCGTTCACTTCGGCCACCAGACCGGCCGTTGGTCCCCCCGGATGAAGCCGTACATCTACGGCGCCAAGGACGGGATCCACATCATCGACCTGCAGAAGACCGCTGCGGGCCTCGTCGCTGCGAGCAAGTTCATCACCAGCACGGTGGCCTCGGGCCGTCCGATCCTGTTCGTCGGCACCAAGCGCGCCGCGCGCGAGATCATCCAAGAAGAGGCGGTGCGCGCCGGGATGTTCTACGTCAACCACCGCTGGCTCGGTGGCACCCTGACGAACTTCGTCACCGTCAAGAAGAGCATCGAGAAGCTCGTCAAGCTCGAGCGCGCCCGCGACGAGGGCAGGTTCGAGCTGATCACCAAGCGTGAGGCCCTCGAGGCGTCGCGCGAGATTGAGAAGATGGACAAGGAGCTCGGCGGCATCAAGCAGATGCGCTCGCTTCCGGCCGCGATCTTCGTGATCGACCCCAAGAAGGAGCACATCGCGATCAAGGAAGCCAACACCCTCGGCATCCCTGTGATCGGCCTGTGCGACACCAACTGCGACCCGACGGGCATCGACTTCGTGATCCCCGGCAACGACGACGC
>JBJONI010000468.1:0-6095 GCA_046051915.1 Pseudomonadota bacterium | reverse complement strand
CCGGGACGCCTACAGCACATGGTACCGTTCGTAATCCCGTGGAGGCCCCTTGAAGCTGATCCGTCAAGTCGCAGCCTGGTTGTGGGCGGAACGCAAGTTCTGGCTCTTTCCGATCCTCGCGGCGCTGCTGCTCGTCGGCGTCTTGGTCGCTGTCAGCGAGAGCAGTCCGCTCGCCCCCTTCATCTACCCGTTCTTCTGATGGCGACGCCCCATGGACGCCCCGGGCGCCTGGTGGCGTTCGAAGGCATCGACGGTGCCGGTAAGTCGACGTTGATCGCCGCCGTAGCCGACGCCCTCGCGGCGACGGGGGTGGACGTTCGGACGACGCGCGAACCTACCGACGGCCCGTGGGGTCGCAAGATCCGACAGAGCGCCCAAACGGGCCGACTCGCGGTCGAGGAAGAGTTGCGCTTGTTTGAGCTCGACCGTCGGGAACACGTCGCGACCCGGCTGTTGCCATGGTTGGATGAGGGCGCAACCGTTCTGATCGACCGCTACTTCTTTAGCAGCGCCGCGTACCAGGGCGCTCGCGGACTGGATGCCCAGGCGATCCTTGCGCACCACAGGACGTTCGCGCCCGAACCCGACCTGCTGCTCGTCTTGGACCTTGATGTCGACGCCAGCCTGGCCCGTGTCGGACAGCGTGGCGCCATCGACGCCTTTGAATCTCGCGAACTTCTCGCGAAGAGCCGCTCGCTGTTCCTTGCGTTCGGCGGTACCGTGCTCGATGCCAAGCAAGCCACCGCCACGCTGGTCCCCCAAGTGATCGCGGCCATCACAGCGATCGGCATCGACGATCGATCACGACCGGTTGCAGGTCGCGCGCCCGAGCCGTAGCATCGCGCAGAGGCCTTCGATGCGTGCCACCGCGCTCTCCCTGTTGCTCGCCTGTGGGGACGCTCCTCCCCCTGCGACGACCGCTGCGCCCACCGAACCGGTGCGGCCTGTGGCCCACCTCACCCGGCTCCGTGCGACCGCTTGGGCCGCCTCGATCGAAGCGCTCACGGGCGTCCGCTACGATGGCACGCTGCCCGAGACCGAACGCATCCTCGGACACGAGAGCGTCGGCGCCGCCGCCGCGGGCGTCTCTGCGCTCGACGAGGAGCAGTATGAAGCCGCGGCATGGAGCGTCGCGCAGCGCATGGCGCCACCGCGTTGCGCGTTCGCGGCGACGCCCGCACACGCGACGCCGGCCTACGAGGCCCTCGTCGGTTGTGTCGAGGCCGACCTGGCCGACCTCGCGTGGCGCGCTTGGCGGCGACCCCTCCGGGCGTCAGAGCTCGAGGCGCTGACCCAGGTGTGGAGAGGGTTGCGCTACGAGGTCGGGGACGAGCTCGGACTACGGGCAGCACGCGCCGCGGTGCTCGCCAGTCCCCACTTTCTCTACGAGGTCGCGAGCGGACAGCCGACGTCGGACGGATCGCGTCGGCTGAACGGCTACGAGGTGGCGACACGCGTGGCGTTCGCGCTGACGGGCCGTGGTCCGTCCACGGAATGGCTGTTGGAGGCATCTTCGGGCGGGTTCGACACGTCGGAGGGCATCCGCGCCCACGTCGACGCGGCGTTGGCCGAGGGGGCCGCGACCGGCGCCCTGACGGCGTACTGGAGGGAGCTGTTCGACATCGACCTTGTCGCCACCGTCGCCAAGGACAGCGAACGCTTCCCCACCTTCGACGCCCCCCTCCGCGCGGCGCTTGCCAGCGAATTCGACGCGTTGGTGCAGGCCATGGTCCTCGCGCCTGACGCGGACACGCGGGACCTGTTCACCACCGACTGGGTCCCCGACGACCCATTGCTGCGGGGCTTGTACGCGCTCGGCGACGGCGCCAACCACGTCGACACGGCGCGAGGAGGCGTGTTGGGCCGTGGTGCCTTCGCGGCGGTGGCTTCCCACGCGACGACCACTTCTCCCACGCGGCGCGGGTTGTTCATCCTGACGCGGCTGCTGTGCGAGGACATCCCTCCCCCGCCGCCTGGCGTCGTCGCGTCGTTGAGCGCGGTCGCCGACGTGCCGGGCACGCTGCGCGACAAGCTCCAGCAACACGTATCCGACCCCTCGTGCGCGACGTGTCACGCGACGATGGACGCGGCGGGCTTCGCGCTGGAGCCTGTCGATGCGATCGGCGCGTGGCGAACCACCGACGGTGGACGTCCGATCGAGGCGACCGTTCGGCTTGCCGGCACCGACATCGACGGCCCCGGAGCCGTCGGCGCTTGGGTGGCTGCGCATCCGTCGTTGGCGCGCTGCCTCGCTGCCGACCTGTGGCACCACCTCACGGGCGCGGACGACCGACCGGCCGATGCCGTCTGGATCGACGACTGGGCGGCGTCCTGGAGCCAAAATTGGCGTTGGACGAATCTTATCGCCGACGCGCTCAGCTCCGAGGCCCTCCGATCGGTGGAAGGTGGGGAGGGCTGGGTCGCGACCGAAACCTGCAACGGTGCCGATGATGACGGAGATGGCACCGTCGACGACCTCCGACGGGGCTGTGACGCAGCCGGCGTCGCAGGCGTCGCACGATGCGTCGGCGGCGCTTGGACGACCTGCGAGACCCGCGCCGTGGCCGTTCAGGCCGACGCCACCTGCCCGGGTCCCAGCCTCGGTGGCGTCGGCGTGCAAGCTGCGGTCTTCGGCACCACCGTCGACGACCTGCTGCGGGTCCACCCCTCGTGCGAACCCGCATACACGCCGGCGGGCCGCGGTTGTGAAATCGCCGCGGATCGGCTTTGCGCCGAGGCCTCGTGCGGGTTTGGGATCGGCGTCGTGACAGCGCGCGACGCTGTCCCTTGGGTGGCGTGCGCCTCGCAGGACGTGGTGACGCCGGCCTCGGCACCCTGGAGCGAGCTGACGGCGCTCGATCCGACATGCCGTCCTGGTGAGGTCGACCCCGGCGGATGTCACCGCGCCTTCGACGCATGGTGCCGCGCGAACGGCAACGTCGGCGGATGGGGTCCCAACCTCGACAACGGCGACACCGCCGAAGGCCTCTGCGCGAAGGGAGGCCATCGCGTCGGGCTCGCATGGGGCGGGTTGCGCTTCCAAGGCGCATGCGATGGCTGGGAGGGCCTGCCCAACGGCGTCTGCGGCGAGGCCGCACACGTCGCCTGTCAACGCGCGGGCTACACCACCGGGTGGGGCCCGGTCGCCTCAGCCGATGGCGCCCACGACGTCGATGTCGTGTGTTTCGGAGGAGAACCATGACGTCGTGGACGCGGCGCCGCTTCTTGCAAGGGGCCCTCGGCGGTGCGACCGTCGGGGTCGGCGTGCCGTGGCTGGAGGCCCTGCAACCCCGAGCCTGGGCGACCTCCCCCACCTACCCGAGCCGGTTCGGCTTGTGGTTCTGGGGAAACGGGAACAAGGCTGACACCTGGACGCCAGCGAGCGAGGGCTTCGGGTGGCAACCGTCCGACGCCCTCACGTCGCTCGCTGACCTGACCGACCATGTCTCGGTGCTCAGCGGCTACACGATGCCGGTTCCCGGCGCAGGCCACCATGCAGGCACGGTCGGCATCATGACCGGGCAGCGCTACCTCCAGCTCGGCGAGACGCGCGAGGCGATCGTCTCGACGTTCGCCGTGCCGTCGATCGACCAGCAAGTCGCCGACGCCTTGGTCAACGAGGCACCCTTTCGAAGCTTGGAAGTGGGTGTGTTTCCCTACACGGGAAGCGACCAGGGTACGACCTACCGCTGCGTCTCGCACGCTGGGCCGAACCGGCCGACCCCGTTGGAGCTGCGACCGTACGAACTGTACCGACGGTTGTTCCTCGGCACCGCCGACCCTACGTTGGATCTCGCCCGGACGAGCGCGCTCGACGCGGTCGCCGGCCAACTCGCCGAGCTGCGCGCGCGTGTCAGCCTCGCCGACCGCGCGAGGCTCGACCAACACACGGAGAGCGTGCGGAGCCTCGAACGCCGACTGAGTGGCCTCTCGACGGCGTCGTGCAGCCCACCCGAGGTCACGTCGGCCTACCCGACCGACATGGCGCACTTCGATGTCGTCGCGATTCATCAGGCTTTCGCTGACATCCTCGCGACCGCTTGGGCCTGCGACCTCACCCGTGTCGCGACCGTCCAGTTCTCGGGTACGGGCTCCAGCGTGATCCACTGGCAACTCGGGCAGGTCGACCCGCTCCACTACCTGACGCACACCGAGACGGGGACGCAGCCGCAGGTTCAGGCCGCCATCTCGTTCACGATCGCGCAGTTCGCCGCGTTCCTGCGCACCTTGCGCGACACGCCGGAAGGCGACGGGACGCTCCTCGACCATTGCAGCCTGCTCGCGACGTCCGACGTGGGGGACGGAGCAACCCACGGCAGCACCGAGTATCCTCTGTTGCTGGCAGGCGGCGGCGGCGGACGGCTTCGACCCGGGCAGCACCTCCGGCATCTCGGCCGCAGCACCTCCGACGCGGTGTTCACCGCCGCCGTCGGTGCCGGCGTGCCATGGACATCGTGGGGAGCCGAGGAAGGCTACTCCGAGAGCGTCGTCACCGAGTTGTTGGCGGCGCCGTAAGACGCGACGACGAGGTCGCGTCGTACCACGCCTCAGATCGCACCGCTCCGCTCGACCGCCGGGCGGTAGCCGCCAAAGACGGTCGCAGAGATCAGATCGCGGTTCAAACGCGCGATGTTCTCCAGACTGACCCCCTTCGGACAAGCGGCCTCGCACTCCCCATGGTTCGAGCACGCCCCAAAACCAGCCGCATCGTGGGTGTCGACCATCTTGACGACACGCTCCGCACGCTGAGGCTGCCCCTGCGGGAGCATCCCGAGGTGGGCCACCTTGGCCGACGTGAACAGCATGCCGCTCGCGTTCGGGCACGCGGCCACACACGCGCCGCAACCGATGCACTGCGCCGCATCAAAGGCCAAGTCCGCGACGGCCTTGCCGATCGGGACGCTGTTTGCGTCAGGCGCAGACCCCGTGCGCGCGGTGATGTAACCACCGGCAGCGATGATCTTATCGAAGCCCGACCGGTCGACCATCAGGTCCTTGATCACCGGGAACGCCCGCGCGCGGAACGGCTCGACCGTTACGGTGTCCCCGTCCTTGAATTTGCGCATGTGCAGTTGGCACAGGGTGGTGCGCTTCTCCGGGCCATGGGCCACGCCGTTGACGACGGCGCCGCAGCTCCCGCAGATGCCCTCACGGCAATCGTGGTCGAACACGATCGGAGGCTTGCCTTCTCCTTCGAGCTTGACGTTGACGACGTCGAGCACTTCGAGGAACGACATGTCGGGCGAGATCGCCAGTTGGGGGAACTCGTCGAAAGAACCCTGGGCGTCGGGACCGGCCTGACGCCACACGCGCAGGTTGATCTTCACTTGTAGCTCCGCTGGGTCAGGGGGACGTTGGGGAACGAGAGCGCCTCGGTGTGGCGCGAAGAGACCTTGTCCGGTCCTTCGTAGCCCCACACGGCCGCGTGGCAGAAGTTGGCATCATCGCGGAGCGCCTCGCCCTCGGGCGTCTGGAACTCCTCGCGGAAGTGACCGCCGCAGCTCTCCTCGCGCGTGAGCGCATCGCGGCACATCAACTCCGAGAACTCCAGGAAGTCCGCGACACGACCGGCACGCTCGAGCGCCTGGTTGATGTCCTTGTCGGAGCCGGGGACGTTGACGTCACGCCAGAACTCCTCGCGCAACGCCGCGATCTCCCCGATCGCTGCCGTCAGCCCCTCACGCGTACGGGCCATGCCGCACGCCTCCCACACGATCTTCCCCATCCGGCGATGGAACGTGTCGGCGGATTGCTTGCCGTTGATCGACAGCAGCTTGTCGACCTGACCCTTGACGTTGGTCTCTGCGTCCCGGAACGCCGCGGCGCTGGTATCGGAGAAGCCGCCCTTCTCGCCGGCGAGGTAGTCGCCGATCGTGTAGGGCAGCACGAAGTACCCGTCCGCCAAACCCTGCATCAGCGCGCTGGCGCCGAGGCGGTTGGCACCGTGGTCGGAGAAGTTCGCCTCGCCGGCGGCGTACAGGCCGGGGATGGTCGTCATCAACTCGTAGTCCACCCACAGCCCGCCCATGGTGTAGTGGCTGGCGGGGTAGATCCGCATCGGAACGTTGTAGGGGTTCTCGCCGGTGATCCGTTCG
>JBJONI010000467.1:0-2789 GCA_046051915.1 Pseudomonadota bacterium | reverse complement strand
CCCCATGCCAAAGACCGGACGTCAGCATCGCGATCCAGGTGTTCCGCGTCTGCGCCCAGAACCCACCGCGGTTGCCGCCGACCGATTTGTAGACGTAGTCCCGGATCCACGACGAGAAGCTGATGTGCCACCGCTTCCAGAACTCGGAGGGTTCCGTGGCGACGTAGGGGTGATCGAAGTTCTTCATCAGTTCAAAGCCGAGCAACCGGCTCACACCGCGCGCGATGTCGGTGTAGCCGGAGAAATCCGCGAGGATCTGAATCGAGAACCCCACAGCTCCCAGCGCGACGAGCGCGAACGAGGGGTCCGTGAGCACGAAGATGCGGTCGACGTACGGTGAAATGACGTCCGCGATGCACACCTTCTTGAATGCCCCCCACATCGCCAGCGTGACACCGGCGAGCTGCTGGTCCCCCGTCCAGCGCCGTGGCGCGTTGACCTGAGCGAGGAGGTTCCCCGCGCGTTCGACCGGACCCGCGACGAGCTGCGGGAAAAACGTCACGAACACGACGTAGTCGATGAGATCGCGTTCGGCTTTGAGCTCTCCACGGTAGATGTCGATGGAGTACGACATCGTCTGGAACGTGTAGAAGCTGATCCCGACCGGGAGGAACACCCCGAGCGCGCTCACGCTGTGCTCGACCCCGAGCGCCGTCAGCGCCGCCGCGACGTTCTCTAGGAAGAAGTCGCAATACTTGAAGTAGGCGAGCATGCCGAGGTTGCCGGCCATGCTCAAGGCGAGCCACAACTTGCGACGCTCCGGGCGGTCTTCCATCAGGATGCCGGACGCGAAATCAAGGAGAGAGCTGGCGAAAAGAAGAATGAGGAACCACGGATGCACCCATCCGTAGAAGATGCAACTCGCCACAGCGAGCAGGGCGTTCTGCAGACGCAGCTTGGGCAACCCCCAGTACAGGGCGTAGACGACGGCCAGGAAGACCAGGAATTCCCATTGTACGAACGTCACGCGCCCTCCGCGTCCTACGCGATTCGGCCCACGCTCGGGCCCCTACGTCAAGCCTCGGTCAACGTCGCCAACCATCCCTGCGTCGCGCGTTCCAGCAGGTCGAGCACGGACTCGAAGTCCGCCTCGGAGCCGTAGTACGGGTCTGGCACGTGCGTCGCCGGCGGCGCGAAGTCCGAGAATTTTTGGACGCGCGCACGGTGCGCCCCTCCACCCCCAAGGAGCGCGACGTTGGCGAGGTTGTCGTCGTCCATGACGAGGACCTCGTCGAACGCATTCAGGTCCTCGACACGGAGTTGCCGGGCGCGGTGGGTCAGCGCGAGACCGCGGCGCGCGGCCGCTGCACGCATCCGAGGGTCCGCGAGCTGGCCGGCGTGCCATCCCCCGGTGCCCGCCGAGTCCACCTCGACGGCGCCGTCGAGGCCCCGGGCGACGAGCTGCGCGCGCAGCACGCCCTCCGCAGCCGGCGATCGGCAGATGTTGCCCAGGCAAACGAACAAGACGCGGCGCGTCATCCCTCGGTCAGTCCAAGATGGCCCGCGATGATCGTGACCTGCGACGGCGGCGCCGACCATCCCGACGCACCGTAGTTGAAGTGCACGGTGGTCACATCGTCCGACAGCGCGTCGGCCATCCAGCCGAGTGCGGCGAGCGGCCCCATGCCGAGCGTGTACGTCGACCCATCGTCCGAACGCAAGCCCTGCGCCTCCGAGAACGCGGCGGCTTCCGCCGTGGAGGTGAACACGAACAGCCAACCTTGTCCGCTCACGTTCGCGATGAACGGGAACGGATCCTGACCCTCCGCGATCCGGCGTGGATGAACGAGGAACACCCAACTCTCGAGATCGAACAACGCACGCCAGAGGGCTTCGAGGTCCGACACTTCGCCGGGTTCGCCTTCCGGGTAGGCCGCCGCTTGCAGCGCACGGAAATCGGGCTCACGCATCGTGCCTCCACGCAGGCGCCTTACAGCGCGGCACCAAATCCGTCACCCGCCTCGGCATCGCCGCCGACGTCGGGCATGTCCTGATACCAGCGCTGGGCATCCGCGGTCGACAACGACCTCACGCCGAACACGGTGACCATGCCGGCGTCGCTGCCACCACTGAGGTCCTCGTCCGGAGCACCGCAGACGACCTCGTCGTCGCCATCGCCATCGGTGTCGAGCAGACGCACCGCGCTCCCGTGTCCATCGCCCGCTTCGGACCCGATGAACGGCACCGGCTCCTGTTCGAACGACAACCAACCCGACGTGGAGAGGCCCGAAGGCCCGCCCCACAACAGCGCGACCGTGCCCGCACCATCCTCACCGCCCACGCTCCGCCCGGGTGCGCCCAGCGCCAAGTCCGCCCACCCGTCGGCGTTGACGTCGCCCCAAGCGAGCGCGGCCCCAAGCGCGTCGCCCGTACCGAGGCTCCAGCCGAGATCCGAACCCTCGACGGCGAACAGCCCCGTCGTCGACAGCCCCCCGACGGCGCCGCGAAACACGATCACATAGCCGGCATCCGAGACGGAGCCGATCGCTTCCCCAGCGAGCCCCACCGCAAGCTCGTCCCTCGCGTCACCGTCGCTGTCGCCCGCGGCGAGCACGCTCGCCATGCCGTCGCCCGACTCTGGGCTGCCCGGCACCCCAGCCGAGTCCTGGTGAAAGGTCTGGTCCCGCGTGTTCAGCAGGCCCGACGGGGCACCAAAGACGACGGTGAACATCCCGACGTCGGCGACGCCGTCGATGTCCTCTCCGGGGTGGCCGATCGCGAGGTCGGCGAACCCGTCGCCGTCGTAATCGCCCGCCGCGAGGGCCGCGCCAAAGTCGTCACCCGACTCG
>JBJONI010000466.1:0-4302 GCA_046051915.1 Pseudomonadota bacterium | reverse complement strand
CTGTGCCGGCTTCGATCGCGTCGAAGTTCGCCTGCAGCTCCGCGTCGAGGCCTTGGTTCGCGCTGTTGACGCCCCCCGCCACCCCAGCGGCGGTGCCGGCGAGGTCGATCGTGGTGAACACGAGGTCGTACGTCCCAGGCGCGTCGGTGGCGCGCAGGATCAGCGTGGGGCCGTCGGGCGCGTTCTCGGAGATCGCGGAGAGGGACGCCGGACGTTCGAACCCGACGACCATGTCGACGCCGTAGCCGCCATCGATCTCACCGGCCTCAAACCGCTCAAACGTCAACCCTGCGGCCTTCATCGCTTTGCGCTCGGCCTTGGTCGGACCGTCCATGGGCGCCATGTCGGCGAACGGGTCCTTTTTGCCGCCGCCTTCTCCCATCGCCGCCGCGAGATCGATCAGCTTCTTGTCGACCGACGCGAGGAACGACCAGGTTCCGCTTCCATTCTCGCGGATCAACAGCGTCTGTTCCAAGCTCACGCATCCGGCGCTTGCGAGGAAGATGCCCGTCACCACTCCGACCTTGGCCCACATCCGCAGCATCTCGCCTCCTTGCGCGCCGGGTAACCCCTCACGGGCCGTTGGGTGTCCCGGCGGCTGGCCGATCGGCGATCCAGGGGGGAAGGGGCGTGCGTGTCACGTCAAACACGCTCGCGATCAGGTCGGGGCGACCCGGTACACGCCACGGGCTCCGCCACGACCACACCACCGCGCCGTCGGCGGCGAGCTCGAACGCCTCCCCCATGTTGCTGCTCACGACGAGCAGGTTGCCGTTCGCGAGCGGCTTGGCGGTCCCACACGTCTTGCTGAAGAAGCCACCGCGTGCGGCGCCGTCGATCGTGCGGACCGTCTCGCCGGTCGCGGGGTCCATCACGCGGACCAAGCTCGGGCCGGCGGGTGCTTGGTTGTCGAACATCTGCACGTCGCCGCTCGGCAGCTGGCGTGCGTCGTGCTGGCGTCGCCATGGACCTTGGGCCCACCACGTGACCTTGCCGAGCATCGGGTCGAGGACGAACACAACGCTGAGGGTCCGGGACGAGAGCAGGTAGCTGCCAGCGACGAACGCGGGGTGCTTGGCTGGGGCCTGCCCGTCGAGCAGCACGATGCTGTTCGTGTGGGTGATGTCGCGCCCAGCGTCTCGAAGTTGGCGGTACCAGCCACGGTCGTCGGCCGCGCGGATCGCGTCGAGGATCGACACCTCGCGTTCGACGCGTCCGTCGAGCGTCATCACGGTGATTCGGTCCTCAAGGACGACGCCGTCCCGTCGAAGGTCGCGGTGGAGCTCGGGCGCGCGGGTCAACGCGTGGATGCGGTCGCCCACCAGCGCCGCGTCGTGGTGATGGTCGAGGTCGGAGCGCCAGCGGAGCGTGCCGTCGGGCCCGAGCCGGAACATGGCTTGGCCCTCGGCGATCGCGAGGAGGTCGCCGCCGTCGAGCAACCATGCCTTTCGGAAGAACTTGCGGCGCAGGCCGCGCGCTGCCTCCTCGGGCAAACGCCACGTCGCCAACGTCGTCCCTTGAGCGTCGAGCAGCACCGCTTCCGGTGCGTGCCCGCTCACGACGAGGTTGGCCCCGGGTTGTACGCGCTCGCCGTCGTTGCGGTCCACGCCGCCTTCGCCCGTCGCGGCTTCGGTCCCGGCCGCGTAGCCGATCGCTTCGAGCATCGCCGTGACGTCGTCGCCGTCTTCGGGCGTCGATGCTGCATGTCGGCGCGTCGTGGGCCGCCCACACGCGGCCAGGCACAGGACGAGCAGCGCGCGTCGCATCGCGGTCAGGGGGCGGCCACGACGACGTCGTCGTCCGACGGGGCGTACAGCCGCTCGACGTAATCCTTGACCATCCGGTGGCTGTTGAACCGGCTCGCACAGGTGATCGTGCTCCGTCGAACCGCCGCGAGCCAGGACGTCGGGACGCCGTCGGCGCCTCGGGCGCGCCAGGCCGGAACGACGGCCGACTCGAGCGCCGCGTACAGCGCTTCGGCGTCGTCCTCGTCCATCTGTTGGTCGTGGGCCACGTCGTCGGGGCCGATCGCCCAGCCGTTTGTTCCGTCGAAGCCTTCGATCCACCAGCCATCGAGGACGGAGAGGTTGAGTCCAAGGTTGAGCGTGACCTTTTGGCCGCTCGTCCCCGAGGCCTCTTGAGGCCGGCGCGGGTTGTTCAACCACACGTCGACGCCCGACGTGAGCGCGGCGCCCACCTCCATGTCGTAGTCCTCCACGAAGAAGACGCGGCCTCGGAACCGTGGGTCCTCCGACCACCGCAAGACGTTCGCGAGGACGGCTTGGCCCGCAGCGTCGCGTGGATGTGCCTTGCCGCTGTAGACGATTTGAACGGGGAGGGGGCCGGACAGGATCGCCGCGAGGCGGTCCGGGTCACGGAACAGGAGGTCGCCGCGCTTGTACGTGGCAAAGCGGCGCGCGAACCCGATCGTGAGGGCGTGAGGATCGAGGTGCAAGCCTTGCCGTTGAGCGAGGAACGCGCACAGGTCGCCTCGGAGCGCGTTGCGCGTCGCCCACAGGGTGGCATCGTCGAGCGTCTCCAGCCCGGCGGCCCAGAGGTCTTCGCGCCACGGCTCCGCGCGCCAACCGGCGACGTGGCGATCGAACAAGGCTTGCGCGCGATCGGACATCCAGCCGAAGGGGTGCACGCCGTTCGTGATGTGGCCGATCGGTACGTCGGCGACGGCGCGATCGGGCCACAGGCCGTGCCACATCTGCCGGCTGACCTCGCCGTGCTTGGCCGCGACGCCGTTGGTCGCGTGGGCCGTGCGCAGCGCAAGCACGGTCATGCACAGGGTCTCGCTGGGGTTGCCCGGCTGGACACGGCCGAGATCGGTGATGGTTCCGGCGGCCCAGCCCGCGTCGGCTTCGTAGCGGCCTAGGGTCCGGGTCACCAACGCAGCCGGGAACCGGTCGTGGCCTGCAGGGACGGGGGTGTGCGTCGTGAACACGCAACGGCGCCGCGTCGTTCGGACCGCATCCGCGAGGGAGGCGCCGGCCTCGGTGGCTTCGCGCATCAGCGCCACGGGCACGAACGCGCAGTGGCCCTCGTTCATGTGGTAGACGTCGGCTGCGACGCCCAAGCTGCGGAGCAGGCCGACGCCACCGATCCCGAGCAGCGCCTCTTGGCCGATGCGCATCGCCTCGTCGCCTCCGTAGAGGGTGCGGGTCAGCTGCCGGACCGGCTCGGGGTTCGCGCTGTGATCGACGTCGAGCAGGTACAGGCTGATGCGCCCGACCGGGACCCGCCACGCGATGGCGACCGCGTCGTGCTCACCGATCGGAACCCGGACGCTGACGCGTTGACCGGCGGCGTCCAACACCGGCTCCAGCGGCAGACGATCGAGGCGAGCCGGGACGTAGGCGGCGACCTGCACGCCGTCGTCGACAACTTGGCGGAAGTAGCCCTGGTGGTAGAACAGTCCGACCGCGGTGAGCGGGATCCCGAGGTCAGAGGCTGACTTGAGGTGATCGCCGGCAAGAACCCCGAGCCCGCCCGAGTAGATGCGCAGGCTCGTGTGCAGCCCGAACTCCATGCTGAAGTACGCCACGGGCGTCGGGGGGACGCCACGCGTTGCCTGCCAGCCGCCTTCGGCGAGGTAACGCTCGAACGCGGCGCTCACGGCGTGGACGCGTGCGACATAGGCGGCGTCGGCGGCCAGCTCGGCCCAGCGCGAGGGTTCGACGTCTTGGAGCATCGCGAGGGGATTCTGCCGGTGGCGGTCCCAGCGAAGCGCGTCGGCATCGCGCCAAAGGGCCACGGCCTCCGGCGTCCAGGAGCCCCAGAGGTTTCGGGCGAGGTGGGCGAGAGGGGCGAGCGCAGGCGGGAGCAAGGGGCCTCCAAGTCGGCAAGCCGGTAGGGTAACGCACCCCGGTGGCGGCTGCTCGGGGCGGGCTTGCGGAGCGGGCGACGCCGCGGCATGGCAGGCCCCGGGGGGGATGATGACGGTACCGCCGCTTTCTCTACGGATGACCGACGTTCCTCCTTCGGTCTATTCGGATCGGCACGCGCGCGCGCTCGCCGCGGGCTTCGTCTTTCCGTTGCATGTCGGCGACACGTGGCTCGCTCCACCGCCCGCCGCGACCGTGGCCGCCGCGACGGAAGGCGCGAACCCGACGCACGCCCGGTACACCGACGTGGCGGGCCTGCTCGCTCTGCGTCAGGCCCTCGCGACCCGCGCATCGGCGGCGGAGGGGCGCGCCGTGGCGTCGGAGGCCGTCGTGGTGACGGCGAGCGGCACCGCCGCGATGGCGGTCGTGATGCAAGCCTTGCTCGGTCCAGGGACGTCGATCGCCATCGCGA
>JBJONI010000465.1:0-4155 GCA_046051915.1 Pseudomonadota bacterium | reverse complement strand
CGATGCGGTGGGCGGCGCTGTCGAAGACCGTGCCGGGCGGGGTCGCGCACGTGGTGCGCACCGGGCCGGTCGCCGAGGCCGACGAGCTGCTCCTTCAGGCCTACGCCCAACTCGACGGTTTGCACCTGCCGGACTTACCGCCTGAGCGACCCGCCGCGTCCGGTTCGCTGGGGGGGGCCTCGCTTCGCGCGCTGCCGCAGTGGCGCGCCCCCCGGGGTCTCGAACTGCCTTGGTGGTCAGCGACCTTTGGTTCAGGCGCCGAGCTTGGGGTCGACGACCCGTCGACGGCGTGCTGGGCGTCGGTGCGGCCGCGCGCCGGCGGGACGTTGGAGGCGATGCGCGCCTGCGCCGTGTCGGCGTCGTTGGGCGTTGTCGATGACGCGTCGTTCCTCGATACCGTGGCCTCGCTTCGGACGGCGTACTTCGCAGAGCGTGCGATCGAAGGCATCGACAGGCTGGAATTGCCGGATCGGCCAGCGGCGGTGTTCCGCTTTGCCGAGCCCGGGGCGGCTGCGTTTGTCGTGCCGGTGGCGTCGGGTGCGTTGGTCGTCGAGGTCCGCCTCGACCCCGACGCCGACCGGCTCGCGGCGCTCGTCGCGTTCGCGGGCACCCTCGATCCGGGGCCGCCGCATCCCGTGCGCTGGGCGGATCGTCTGTGGTGGACGCTCCGCTATCGGTCCGACAGCCCGTGGATCGCAGCGGTCGGCTTGCTGCTGCTCGCCGCCGTGGTGGGGGCGATCGGATTTTTGGCGCGCCCGAGCCACCAGGCCGTCGACGATCTCGCTTGAATCACGGGCCCTTGGTGGCCACCGTGATGCCGGGGTCGATCACGACGGACCCGTCCGTGATGCCGAGCACGGTGGGATCGACGTCCCCCAGCACGTGACGTCGACCGAACGCGAGCAGGTAGGTTCCGAGCCACGAGAAGCCCGTCTCGGTGTCGAGGCCGGCACATGGCAAACCCGAGGCGAAGGACTCGTGGCATGCGCCCGGCAGCTCGACCCAGGCCACCTCGATCCCGGAGAAGCTCTCGAACTGCTCGGCATGGCCGGAGCCATCGGCGCTCCCGAGCATCGACATCACGGGGACGTCGACGGAGGCCTCGCCGGTCTCCCCCCACATGTCGCGTTGGATCATGCCGGCGAGCGGGGCGATGGCGGCGACGCGCGGGTCGCGGAACCCCGAGTCGAACAGGGCGAGCGTGCCTGGCGCACATCCGGGACAGTGCGCTTCGGCGGCCCCCTCGGTGTAGGTGGCGCCACCCACGGCCCACATCGTGTAGGTGCCGCGGGAGTGGCCTGTCGCGAGCACGCCTTCGGTGCGCAGCTTGCCAGCGAGGGCGTCCCCGGGCGGCAGTTGCTCCAAGTGGTCGAGCGTCGCCGTCAGGTCGTTGGGTCGGTCGGCGTAGTGCTCGGGTGGCGTCGACTCCTGCCCGTTGACGATGGTGGCGAACAGATCGGGTGCATGGTCGGGCGCAGCGACGACCCAGCCGTGGCGGACCAACCACCAAGCAATCGGCTGTGCGCTGCCGCCGGTCGCTTGGTGGCCGTGGCTGTGCAGCACGACGGGGAAGCGGCCGTCGGCCCAAGGGGAGGTCGCGACCGGCACGTCCGCGACGATGCCGTCAAGGAGCGGTGGGAAGCTGCTGGTGTAGGCAGGATCTGGGCCCTCGGTGGCCTCGGTGGGGTACCAGACGTGGAGCGTGAGCGAGCGACTCCGTCCGTCCGGTGTCGTGATGTCGAAGGTCTCCCTACGGAAGCCGACCTCGTACGGACCGCGTTCCCGTGGATCGAGCGCGAGGGGGGTGGTATCGACCGGTGCGGTGTCGACCGCGTCGGTGTCGTTGGAGACGGAGCAGGCAGCGAGCCACAGGGACAACAACACGGTCACCTCGCGGTGCGAGCCTACCACGCAGGTCAGGGCGTGAAGCGGTCGCCGAAGAGGAAGTGAAAGGCGCACGTCGGCGGGGCTTCGACGAGCTGCGCGTCGGGGACGAGTCGGCAGGCAACGATGCCGCCGATCACGCCCAGTGGAAACCGGACCTGAGCGCCCGCGCCGAAGGTCGGGATCAGGTCGGACGCCCGGATGGTGGCCTCCGACCCCCTCGCTCCCCCGGGAGACGGCCGGTCCCATGCCCTGCCGACGTCGGCGGTGGCATGAAGCATCCAGTCGGGATGGACGCGGATCCTTGCTTCTGCACCGAGCCAGGCGGCGAAGTCTCCCCCCTCGAAGACGTCGTCCAAGCCGACGCGGGCACCCGGTGCGCCGAGCCGATGCCATCCAAAGCCATGGACGTCATACAGGCCGCCGACGAACAGACGCTGGTTGAGGGCGGCTCCTGCGCGTTCATCCATCCACAACGCGCCGATGCCGCCATGGCCGCGCAGGGTGAGGCCCCTCGTGGGCGTCGTCAGGGCTTCGAAACGTAGCGACGCCCGCTGGAAGGGCGTGGCATCCACGTCGCCGCCGGCACGGAGGTCCACATCGAGGCGCAGCGCCTCCGTCGGTAGGTAGACGCCGGGCTGCGTGTCCACGCGCAGCGTGGCGTACGGCGACCACCACGGGTAGCGTTGGAGAAGGTCGCCGTCGAACGCCTCTGCGAACGGTGCGGCTTGGTTGATCCCGGCAAAATGCTCCACCCAGCCGCCTTGGAGTCCCACCTCTGCGCGGACGGCGCGGGTCGGTTGCCAGCCGAGGCCGAACACCCCGGTCGCGTCCGCGGCGTGGTACCCGCGCCAGGCGAGGACGCCCCCGCCGATCCGTCCGAACACCTCGGCGCCCGTGGTTGCGCCCAGGGAGCCCCGCAGGCCCCAGGTGTCGCGAACGGCCGGCCCTGTCTGCGCGCCCCGGACAAACGCGCCCACCGGACCGTCGTACAGGCGCCAGACCGCGAGCAGGTGGTGGTCGATCGTGACGGCCCCGCCGCCGAGTCCCGCTGCCCGCTGTCGCACCTCGACGCCGGCGCCGATCAGCGCGCCCGGGGCGTCCATGCTGAGCGCCGCGGTCGTGCGCCACGTCGGCGCGGCGGCGACGTCGATCGCGACGTGTCCGTCCGATGCAACGACCGACGACGCACCCGCGACCGCTGGGTGCATCCGCAACCGCTCGAGGCGCGCTTGCACGACGCCCCACGGGAGTTCCGGGTGAGCACGGTCGCTCCACCGATCCGCGTCGAAGGGACCGGGTGCGCCCGGGTCCCAACGCTGTCGTACGTGGGAAGGACCGGGCTCGACGGTGAGCGTCCCGACCGAGCCTTCGACCGACCAACTCAGGACCGGAAGCGGGTAGCCCGCTCGACCCAGAACCTCGCGGGCGGCGGCCAGCAGCCGTTCGCGTTCCGCATCGGTGTCGGCCGTCCCAGGGCTCGGGAGTAGCGCACGAAGGTCGGCGGCGACGGGTACGTCGAGGGGGGCGCTCGCGGCGATCTTGGTGTCGCTGAGGACGCTCCGCACGCCGAGGTCGGCGTGGAACCGGATCTCGGTCCACCGATGGGCGCGCGTCGCGGGCAACCACCACCGGTGGGTGGCGCGGGTCTCGGCCTCTACCCTCGCGTCTCGCCACCCCAGCGCTCTGGCGTTCGCCTCCACGTGCGCGCGCGCCTCCGCGATCGCCTCCGGGTCGACGATCGGACGGTAGGGTTGCCCTGCGAGGAGGTGCAGGCCTGGGAACCATCGGCCATGCGCCAGTCCGACGCCGTCGAGCAGGGCGGCGGCCGTGACGCGCCCGGCCTTCGGCGTCGGCGCCTGCCCGGGCGTGAGCGGCGCCAGGTCGGGGTCGGTCCATGGCCCGTCGGGCGAGGGGAGGTCGCCGACCGCGCGAAACGAGGCCACGCCGATGCCGGCCGGCCCTCGGTGCGCACAAGCGGCCAGCAGCGACGTGAGCAGAAGGAGGCGGGTCACGAGGGCCTAAGGGTTCAGACCGTGGGCGGGGGCCGGTGGTCGGTCAGTTCGACGTGTAGCCATCGTGATCGTAGCACGTCATGCGCTCCCCTTCGCGCAGGCCGAACGTGATCTCGCTGGCGTAGCCGGTGTCGAGGCGACCCGTCGTGTACGGTGTGTCGTCCATGAACTCCCGAACCTCGATCTGGTGCTTGCCCGGCTTGATCGTGACGATGACTTCGTCTTGATTGCGGAACTCGGCGACGACCTTGCCATC
>JBJONI010000464.1:0-6052 GCA_046051915.1 Pseudomonadota bacterium | reverse complement strand
GGTTAGCCTCCGAAGGCCCCAACGACGACACCGCGACCCGAGGGCCGCGGTGCAGGTTGCGAGGTTCGCTACGCGTCTCGCGTTCGGCCTAGGGCCGTGCGGGCTCAGTCGGCCTTGACGTACGGAAGCAGCGCGATGTGACGCGCGCGCTTGATCGACGCCGCGATCTGGCGCTGTTGCTTGGCCGTGAGGCCCGTGGCGCGGCGCGGCAGGATCTTGCCGCCCTCGGTGAGGAAGCGCTGGAGCTTGCGGACGTCCTTGTAATCGACGACTTCGCCGGGCTTGAGCGGAGAGCTCTTCTTCTTGGCCATTCTATCCCTCTCGTTCTCGGTCTGAGCGGCAGCCAAGGAAGCCTTCCCACGAGCGGGAGGCGGGCCTTGGTGCGAACGGAAGCGCTGCAACGCCACCATGGCGCGCAGCCTTGCGGCCTTATCCGATGCCGTTCGCGCTGTCACGCCGCGTCGAACCGTTTCGGGGCCAGCCCCCGGGCTGGCAGGTGGCGCACCCATACGTCGACCGCCCGGCCTGAACCTCACGCCGCACGGCCTCGCCGCATCGTGGGCAGGGCTGGCCGTGACGGCCGTAGACCGCGAACGGGTTGTCCACCCCGCCGCCGTCGGACAGGTAGACGACGTCGTCGGCTGCGGTGACGTCCAAGGCGAAACGGAGTTGGACGTGGATCGCCTCGGCCAACTTCGCGATCTCGACGACCTCGCCGCATGGGGTGTACGGCGAGAGCCCGGCCCGCCAGCACGCCTCCGCCGCGTGGATGTTCCCAAGCCCCGCAAGGCGCGCTTGGTCCATCAGCGCCGGCTTGAGCGGCGTGCGTCCCCCCGCGAGGGCGTGAGCCAGGGCCGCTTCCGAGAGGTCGTCCCAGCAGTCGGGGCCATGCCCCCGCTTCAACCCGGCGTCGACGTCGTCGGTGGGCGTGACGGCCCCGAACCGCCGCTCGTCGAGGAACCACACGCCGTGGCCGTCGTCCAGGCCCAACCCGAGTCGAACGCTCCGCGACGAGGGTGGGTCGTCGCGACGCCGGCGGACCCAGCGCCCGGTCATCCCGAAGTGGCAGAGGAACGTGGTCCCGCCGACATCTCCGGCCAAACGCTTCCCGTGACGCCGCCAGAGACCGACGCTTCCCGTCGCCCGGACGAGCCGGTCCGCCAGCGCAGGGTCGGCGTCACGCGGCGCCGTCGAGAGGCGTGGCCGCGCGACGGCTGGATCCACCAGCCACACGGTCTCGACGCGACGACCCGCCGTCCAGCGCGACAGGTTGCGTCGCGCGATCTCGACCTCGGGGAGCTCAGGCATGCGGGACGGCCTCGACGTGGGTAGGAGACACCGGGAGGTGGCCATGTGGCTGCGCTCAGACACCTTCGCGCCCTATGGGTTCCTGCCGGAGCGGACGGCGCTCGGCAAGGGCGATCCCGTGTCAAGGTTCACCTTCGCCGGCAACCGGAGCCCGCACCTCGCGTGGGGTGACGTCCCGGAGGGCACGCGGTCCTTCGCGTTGATCGCCGTGGACCCCGAAGCACCGAGCGTCGGCACCGACGTGAACCAGCCCGGCCGCGAGGTCGCCGTCGACCTCCCCCGCGCGCCGTTCTTCCACTGGGTGGTGCTCGACTTGCCCAGCGACCTGCGCGCGCTCCCGGAGGGCGCCCATGGCGACGGCGTCAAGATGGGCGGCAAGTCTCAGGACGCTGTCGGGCCCGGGATCGTCGGCGTCAACGACTACACCGGCTGGTTCGCCGCCGAGACGGGGCCGATGAAGGGCCAGTACTACGGCTACGACGGTGCTGGCCCCCCGTGGAACGACCAGCGCATGCACGCCTACGTGTTCACCATCTACGCGTTGAACGTGCCGAGCCTCGGCATGCACGGCTCGTTCGATGGTCCGAAGGCGCTCGCCGCCCTCCGCAGCCACGTGCTCGCCACCGCGTCGCTCACCGGACTGTACGCGATCCACCCCGGCGTGCGCGCGGCCCACGCGGATGCGATCGGTCGTTGACCTGACGTCCGGGGCTGTGCCCCACGGAGCCGGCATGCGAGGACTCGTCGTCGAGGAGCTGGCGGTGCGGTTTGGCCCGCGCTGGGCGCTCGCGCACGTCGACCTGCACGTGCCCGACGGCGGTTCCCTGCTGTTGCTCGGCCACAACGGCTCGGGCAAGACGACGCTGCTGCGGTGTCTGGCGACGGCGATCCCGCACGACCATGGCCGCGTATGGCTGGACGGCGCCCCCCTCTGGGCCGACCGCGCCACCCTGCGTCCGCGCGTGGCGATGTTTGGCCATGCCACGCGCCTGTGGGACGACCTGTCGGCGCGCGACAACCTCGCCACGTGGGCGGGCCTGTTCGGCGTCCGGGACGACCTCGACGCGCGCCTCGCGCGGGTCGGCCTGTCTGAGACGGGGGACCGACCCGCACGTGCCTTCTCCGCCGGCATGAAGCGACGGCTCGCGCTCGCGGTGATGCTGCTGAAGAAGCCGAGGCTCGCGTTGTTCGACGAGCCGTTCACGAACCTGGACGCCGACGGGCGCGCGTTGGTCTCTGACGTGATCGACGAGGTCCGCCAACAAGGCGCGCTGACCGTCGTGTGCACGCACCTGCCCGACCTCGGTGCCCGCCACTGCGAGACCGCCGTCGTGCTCGACGATGGGCAGGTCGCTTGGCGCGGGGCGGCATCGCAAGCGCCCCGAGGAGCGTTGCCATGACCCTGCTCCTCGAAGCCGCACGCGTCGCACGCAAGGAGCTGCTCATCGAGTGGCGACACCGTGCGCGCTTGGTGGGGCTGTTCTTCTTTGCGCTGGCGATCCTGCTCCTGTTCGCGTTCTCGGTGCCCGAGACGCCGCTGCTTCGACAACTCGCAGGTGGCAGCCTGTGGCTGGGAATCTTGCTCGCGTCGGCACGATCGCTGGACCAGTCCTTCCACGTCGAGCTCGAACAGGGCGCGCTGGAGGGAATGGTGCTGGCGCCTGTACGGCCTGCGGCGATCTTCCTCGGTAAAGCGGCAGCCAACGCGGCCCTCCTCGTCACGGTCGGCGCGCTCCTCGCCCCGTTGGTGATCGCGTTGTACGACCCACCCACCCGCGGAGAACCTTGGGTGCTCGCGGCGCTGCTCACGCTCGGCTGCACCGGCTTGGCTGCACCGGGGACGATCGTCGCGGGGATCACGGCGCAGGCACGTGGTGCGAGCCACCTGCTCCCCATGCTCTACCTCCCGACGGTCGTCCCCGTGCTCCTCGCTGCCGGGCGCGCCACGGCGGTGTGGTTCGAAGGCGACCCGATGGACCAGGCCGACGACTGGATGTTGCTACTCCTCGCCTTTAACACGATCTTTTGGCCTCTCGGCGCCGTCCTATTCGCCCGCGTCGTCGAGCCGCGCGGCTGAGGCGACACGGCCCCCTGCGACGTCGAGCCCATCGAAGACGCCATGTTCAAACCATCTCTGGCGTTCCTCAAACCACCACCGCCGCACCCCCAAGGCGTCGATCACGACCCGATAGACGCGCTCAAAAGCATCGGAAGGGATCCACCAAGGACCCTCGAGGATCTCGGGCCCGCCCTCTGCACGCACGTCGAGCCAGCCTTCTGCGCGACGCCAGCGAACCGGGTGTCCCGCAGCATCGGCCTCGACGAGGATCGGTCGTGGGACAGGCCATAGCCGCTCAGGGCGCGGTCTTGGCCGCTGCCACAACGCACCCTCTTGCCATGCCACGGGATCCTCCGCGTCGACGGCGGCCAACACGTCGAACGAAGGGGAGCCAGAGGCGGCAGCCTCGCCCAACCAGGAGGCCTCCCGCCAGCCATGTTCCGGCGCCCAAGCAGGAGTCGCCGTGGCACGCACCAGACACCCCGGACCAAGAACGGCTTCCAACCTCGCACAGAGCGCGGACCACGCCTCCGGATCCTCCCGGCGATCCCACAGATCGGTGGCCTGCGCACGCTCGGGAACGGGAGATTCGGCGCGGACGCGCACCGAGGTCACCGGAGCCTCGGTCCGTAGGCGCTCCAAGCGTAGACGGACCCACCGAGCGAGGGTGTCGGGATCCGCGGTGGGACGTGCCGCATCGAGCGTGAGGCGCACCGGCGCGCAGTGCCCGCGATCGTCGCCCTCCAGCGTCAAGGTGACGAGGTAGCGAGACGAAGCCAGACCTTGAGCGCTCAACCCCGCTCCCACCGCGCGCATCGCATCGGCGACCAACGCGACGATCGCGTCGACCGTCTCGGCGGGCTCCTCCGCATGCCGGGTGACCTGGAGGGGATCGGGAGGAGCGGGTCGCGGAGAGGCCACAGCGCGCACATGGCCACGGGCGAGCGTGTGCAGCCGTGCGGCTTCGGGCCCCCAACGCCCTGCGACCGACGCGCCATCCAACTTCGCCCACGCCCCGAGCGTCGTGATCCCCAGCCCAATCAGCGCGTCGACCACGCGTTCCGGAAGGGAGAAGGCGGTCAGAGGGAGCGGCGCCAACCATGCCCCCTCGTCTCCGGGTGCCACCTCCCCTGATCGCGTGCCGTGGACCGCGAGCGCGACAGCCACATCGGGATCCGTCGCCACGACCGCGCGGAGTCGATGCCCGAAATGTTGCAGCCGCGCCTCGACCGACGCCCGCCATGCCGCCTCTCCGCCTGCATGACGACGTTCGAGGAGCAGCGTGCTGACGCCCACCATCTCGATATGGTCGGCCTCGTCGCGCAGGGCACGGACCAACGCCAAGCGATCGTCGGCCTCGGCCGTCTCGTCCAACGGGAGCAGCACCCCCTCTGCCGCGAGCGCCCGGGCCTCGGCTGCGATCATGCCCTCACGCCAGCCCAACGCCTCCGCGGCCGGCGTGAGCGCAAGCACGCGCGTCGCGTTGCGAGATGCCCCGATCAACCCGACAGGCTCATCCTCCCCCCAACCGAGACGTTCGAGCCGAAAGCCCGGGAGCGCCACCGCCAGCCAACGCGGCGAAGCCGATGGGCGCGCGTGGGGGGTGAACCCTAGCTGACGCACGCCGCCACGCCTGCCGCGAGCGGCGCTGTGCGGCCCAAACGGCCATCACGAGCCCGAATCACCGTGATCTGTCCCGAGGACAACGAGAGCCGCAACGTGACCGCGGGATCCGACACGGTACGTTCGGTCGCGACGACCAACGCCGTGGCTCCTCGGAGGACGGCACGCCCCCAGTGGGCCCACGCCCCAGGCGGCACACGAGGCAGGTCCACCAACACCAACGAAAAGCAGCCTGAGCCGACGACCTGCTCCACCGCGACCTGGATCCCGGTGAGCGGCGCGCGAACCCACGCTACGCGGGACAAGCACACCCCCGCGGCGGCGAGGGCCGGTGGGTACAAAGAACGCTCCTCCTCGACCCACGCGATCGCCCCTGCGGCCCCGCGTGCAAGCGCCGCAAGCAGGCCTGCCCGCCCCGCCCCCAACGGGCCCACGACCTCGGTCGCGCCCGGGCTGGGTAAGCCTCCCCACGCGGCGTCCCATGCCGCCACACCCGTCGATAGGACCTGGCGCACCGGCGCCATGGCCTCCCCCCGCCCCTCCATCTGCCGAATGCGCGCGCGCAACGCATCGAGCGTCTCCATGCCGACCTCACAAGGACTGAACATATGTTCTGACCGGGTGGCTGTCGAACGGCCTCGGACGGACACCTCCCAACAAGAATGCCCCGATCGGCGTTCTACGCAGATCGGGGCCGCTTGGTAGGCGGACGAGCCAGCGCCGTCCGTCCTAAATCTGTCCGCTTAGCGGCGGTCCAGGTGACCGCGCTCCTGCAACCGGCCCAGGAAGTCACGCACCACGACCTCGGCCTTGCGGGTCGTTTGGAACGCTCCTTCGCGCACCAGCGCGTCCACGGCGACGACGGCTTGGTCGCGCGAGAACACCCCGCCTTCGAGGCGACCCCACAACAGCGCGTAGATGCTGCCGTCCCGGAAGGGCGAAGCGCCACGAAGACGGAACGCGCCGTCTCCCGGCTCCGGCGGGAGCGCCGATGCGTCCGGCTCCGCCGCCGGGGCGGGACGACGGCGCGTCGGCGTCGAGGCCCGTGGGGCAGGTGCGATG
>JBJONI010000463.1:0-16342 GCA_046051915.1 Pseudomonadota bacterium | reverse complement strand
CGGAGGCTTCAGAGGGGCAGGCCCAGTCGGCCATTCAGCGGTGCGCCATGCGGCCGCGGGGCCGCGCTGGGCAGGTGGCGCTCCGACGTCCGACGTACCGGCAGGGAAGGTGGCCATCCGTCGTGCCGTGGGCAAAACGACAGGACCCCGCCGGCGGGTGCCGACGGGGTCCAGCGTGCAGGCGCCGCGGGGGCGCCTGGTCTCACTTGGCGACGCGCTCGCGCAGCGTCTTGCCGGCCTTGAAGTAGGCGTAGGACTTCGACGGGAGCGTGACGACGGCCTGGGTCGCGGGGTTGCGCGCGGTACGACCGGCGCGGGTGCGGGTGCCGAAGGTGCCGAAGCCCGGGACGGTGATCGTGTCGCCGGCGTCGAGCGCGACCGCGATGATGCCCTCACCGCTCTTGGCGCTGAAGATGATGTCGAGGATCTCGAGCGCCTTGGCCTGGGAGATGCTGGCCTTCTCGGAGAGCTTCTTCGCGAATTCGGTCTTGTTCATCAATCCTCCTAGGTTCGCTCCGCGCACGGGGCGGATGGCGTAGGCGAGTGTACCGTAGGGTGAAAACAAAATCGAACGAGTCGGGCAGGATTGCGTGAATTCCTTAGGCTTTCCGATCTTTTGCGTGCGGATTCGGGGTACGTAGACCGATGGAGGAACGCTGAGTTTCCTCAGGGGAAACGATCGCGGTTTTCGGGTTTGCAGCCAGAAGAACTTTTTTCGACGCAAGGCCATCGCCGTCCGACCGCCGCGCGCGCGGCGCAGGTCACGGGTGGCTTGCGCGCCGTGTGTCGGTGTTACGTCGCGTTCGGGAGGTCGCATGGCGGGCGATTCGGAGCGTGCGACGAACCGTGCGGCCCATCCATGGCTCCGTCGGGCCTTGCGCGCGTTGGGCGGGGAGCCGGCTGTGGCCCGGGCCACGTCGCTGGCCTTGCGCGACGCGGGCCACGGCTTCGACGCGTTTGGGATGCATCCGGACTTTGTCGCGCTCGGCGACTGGCTGACGTCGCCGCTGTATGAGCGCTGGTTTCGCGTTCGGTCGGTCGACGCCCACCACATCCCCAAAACCGGCCCTGCGATCTTGGCGGCGAACCATTCGGGGACGTTGCCGTGGGACGCGATGATGCTGTGGGCGGACGTCTACCGCCACACGACGCCCCGTCGCAGCCCCCGCCCCGTCGCAGACTACTTCGTCCCGTCGCTTCCGTTCGTGGGGACGCTGTTTGCGCGCGCCGGCGTGGTCGGTGGAAGTCGAGGCAACGTGCGCCGGCTGCTCGAGCAGGGGGAGATGCTGATGCTGTTCCCCGAGGGCACGGTCGGCATCGGAAAGCCCTGGTCGGAGCGCTATCGCCTGCAAGCCTGGCGCCAGGGGCACTGCGAGCTCGCGTTGCGATTCGGGGCACCGGTCGTGCCGGTGGCGATCGTGGGCGCCGAGGAGCAGATGCCGCAGGTCGCCCAGGTCCCGGTCGGGCGCTGGTTCGACAGCCCGATCCCCCATGTGCCGATCCCGGCCACGCCGGTGCCGTTGCCAGCCCGGTTCTACGTGCTCTACGGCGAGCCCTTGGCGTTCCATCAGCGGTACCCGACCTCGGCCGCGGACGATCCCGATGTGGTGGCGGCCTGTGCCGACGAGGTGCGCGCCTCCGTGGAGGCGCTGATCGCGCGCGGGCTCACCGAGCGCCCCGGGGTGTTCGCATGAGGGCCGTGTTGGTGACTGGGGCGAGCTCGCCGCTTGGGCAGGGGTTGGTCCGCAGCTTCCTCTCCGACACGCGGATCCGTCATGTGCTGGCGGTGGACACGTTGCCGCCGGAGCGGGCGATGCCCTTTGCGCACGCAGGCCGTCTCACCTACGTCCCGGCCGACCTGACCCGCCCTCGAAAGCTGCGAGAGCTCCTGTACGGCGTCGCGCGCGACCTCGGGGTGGAGGTCGTCGTTCATCTGTCGGAGCACGTGGGTGCGTACGGCGGCGGCCGGCGGGTTTACGCCCAAAATGTCGAAGCCCTACGAGGGATTCTCGAGCTCGTCGACGACCATCCGACCATCCGCCGCTTGGTCGTGAAGTCGCATGCCGTGGTCTACCGCGTCCGCCTCGACCTGCCGGTGCAAGTCGAGGAGGACCACCCGCTCAACCTCGAGCCTCGTGCGCCGCAGTACGTCCGTGATCGCGTGGAAGCGGACCTGACGGCGTGCGCGCGGATGGGGCAGATCCGGTGCGAGGTCGTCGTGCTTCGTTGTGCCGAGATCATGGCGCCGGGTGTCGGATCGCAGCTGTACGACTACCTCTCGGGACCCGTGGTGTTTAGTACGCTCGGCTACGACCCGATGGTCAACCTCGCCAGCCTCGATGACGTGGTGGACGCGCTGGAGCTGGCGTCTCATGGGTCTGGGGAGGGGGTCTTCAACATCCCAGGCTACGACACGCTTCCGCTCTCCGCCGCCGCACGGGCAGCGGGGCGTCCCGTGGTGCCGCTGCCTGAGGCGTTGATCCGTCCGGCGTACGGGCTTCGTCATTGGTTGACCGGGAGCGCGTTCCGCTACGGCATCCATCGCGACCAGATGCACCTTGGGCTGGTCCTCGACGGAACGCGGGCCGCCCAAACGTTGGGCTACCGTCCGCGTCACCCGGTGGCTTGGTCCGCAGACGGCGTCTAGAACGACGCGATCGCGGCAAGGGTGACCGTCGCCTGATCGAGCCGCTCGGGGATGCCAAGCCCCGTGGCGGCGTCCTCGGCGACGGTGCGGTCGAAGAACATGGGTGCGAGGCCGCGGTCGTACCGGCCTTCGAGGCGTAGCTGAAGGACCGACACGGGCTTGACCTCGAGCGTCGCGGTCGCGCTCGCGAGGCGTCCGCGGCCGTCGGCGTCGGTCGGCCAGAACAGCGCGCTCGTTCCCGGTGTGGCCTTCTCGGCCAGCAGATCGCCGCGGGCCGCGATCGCGACGCGGGGTGCGATCTCGCCACGAAGCGCGACGGCCCCGCCTACCCACCGATCGGTGCCCGTCTTGCCTTCCTCCATCCCGATGTCGCCGTGCACCGAGATCGCGACCTTCGGGTGCACCGAGGCCTGAACCCATGCGTCGATCAGGTGGCGCCAGGGCTGGCCCTCGGCGGCGTCGAGGCCGCGTTCGACGCCGCCGAAGTAGAGCAACGAGCCGTCGATGAGGTCGGTGTCTGCGGACAACTGGACGTAGCCCGAGGGGCGTCGGTTGTTGTCGACGACGCTGTTCCAGCCGTTGACCACGCCCACGCTGACGCGCATCCCGTCCGCGACGCCGACGTGGACGCGCGCGCCGGTATGGTAGAAGGGCAGCCCAAAAAATAGGTTGGAACGCGAGAACGACCATCCATCCTTCGCTGCCATCGCCTCCACCCCTATGGGGCTGCTGAACACGCCGGCCTCGACGCGCACCCGCTCATGGGCGTCCCACCCGATCACGCCTTGCTGGAGGTGCCGCCAGAGGTCGGCGCTGCTCTCGCCGGCGCCACCGCCGAGGGGCTGCGAGGGCTCCGCGGCGTAGTCCGTGCTCGTCAACAGGCCGGTCTGGGCGATGATCAGCACGTCGACGGGGCCGTAGCGACCATCGATCGCCACCGAGGCGTTGGACACCGCGATGGTGCCGGCGCGTTGGTCAAAGCCCCGATACGCCGTGATCCCGTTGCCCGGCATGTTGGTGTTGACGCTCGCGTAGACCTCCATCGTCCCCGAAACATCGACAACTGGCGATGTCCGATCTTCCCCGGCCACCGCGTGCGAGCCGGTGAGAACCAGCGCGAGAGAAGCGAGGCGCCGGGCGCCACGAGACATCAGGTTCATCGTCCTACCTCCGCGGAACATCGCGGGGAGCCTACGCGGCTTCGCCCGACGTGCGGGTCCGGCACGCGACGTGCAACGCTGCGTGGCATATCGGCAATCGACGAAGCACGGTTTTCGGTGTTGGGTCGGTGGCCGTTACCGCCACCTACCGCGCCGCCCACATCGCCTCACCGGCGCGGCAGGCAGCGACCGGGTGGGGCGTCGTCCTGGGCGACGGGGAGGTGGCCCGCGTCGCCGCCGGAGGGGGGCGATCGAGGCACGCGCGGATTCGTTGGGGCGGAAGAAGGGGGAGGACAAGGAGACGCTTTGCCGCGCCTACGTCGCGTTCAGCCGATCCCAAGCCAGGCGAACAATGGGCCGGGCCACACGCCGACGCCCACGACGAACGCCGCACCGAACAGGGCGGGTACGGCGGAAGCGCGGAACCCCGTGGGGCTCGATACGTGGTCAGCGCGCCAGACCGCCGCAAGTGGCATCAGGTACGCCCAGGCGCTCACCACGCTCGCGACGACGACCACCCCGGCGAGCCCGTAGTTGTGGCCCCCGATCAGGACGTCGAGCACCGAGAGCTTGCCGAGGAAGCCGCTGGTGAACGGTAGGCCCGAAACGCCAAGCAGCCCGACCGTCAGCGCAATCGCGTGGGCAGGATCTCGCTGCGCGAGGCCGTCGAGGCGGGCGGTCTTGGCGCCCCCGGAGGTACCGGCGAGCGCGAGGAACACCACGGAGAGGGCTGGCATGTACCCGACGAGGTAGGCGAGCAGGGCGTCGGCTCCGCCGACCTCCCCCGCTGCCGCGAGGGCAAAGCCGCTTTGGGCGACGGCGCTGGCGCCGAGGAGATGACCGAGGTCTCGTTGGCGGAGCGTGAGCAGCGCCCCAAGCACCATCGAAGCCGCCGCGACGAACGCGATCGTCTGCGTGACGCCGGAGGGCAGGGCCTCCAGCCACCGACCCACCGCGATGAACATGCCGATCTTGGTGGCCGTGCCGACGAGTTGACCGCCGGACGGCGGGGCGCCGCCGACGACCTCGGCGCTCCACAGGTGAAGCGGCGCGACCGCGAGCTTGAGCGCTGCGGCGAGCAACAGCAGAACGGCACCAAGGCCGCCGAGGTCGGTGTGGAATCCGGCGAGGACCTCGGCGAGCACATCCGGCGTGGCTCCGCCGTGAGCGAACAGCACCAGCGCGATCCCCATCAGCAGCAGTCCGGCCGCGACGCCGCCGAGGATCAGGTACTTCACGGCTGCTTCCAGGCCGGGCCGGTCGGTGCGTCGGAAGGCGAGCAGCCCATAGACCGCGAGCGAGGCCGTCTCGATCGCCGTGAACAGCACGAGGAGGTCGGCGGCCATCGCCGAGGCGACGGCGCCGAGACCGGCGATCAACACGAGGATCGCGTGCTCGTCCTCGTCGCCGGGGTCCGTGCCCGCGGGTGGGCCCATCGAGGCGGCCGCCCACGTCGCGAGCAGCGCGAGGAACGCCCCCACGCGCGCGCCCGCATCGAGGGTAAACCCACCCGCGGCATCGCCGTCTCCAGCTTGGAACGCCGCGGCGAGGGCGAGCAGCCCGGCGACCGGCGTCCACAGGGCGAGCGCGCTCGCGCCTCCGCTCCCCCGTCGCACCGCCGACGCGCCCATGGCAAACAACGCGCCGCCAGCGAGCACGAGGATGGGGAGGAGGCGGATCCAAGCCTCGGTCATGGCGCATCTCCGATCGGGGCGGGGGCCGCGACGGGGGCGAGCACGTCGGTGGCCAACGAGGGTGCGACGCCCAGCATCAACAGCCACACCGTCACCAGGGCGAACGCCCCGAGCTCACGGCTGTCGAGGTCGCGGACGCCGTCGCGTGCCGGCCCCGCGCAAGCGCGCGCGAACAGCGAGGTCGCGTACAACGTAGCGAGGACCACGGTGGCCTGAGCCACGGTGACGGCGAACGGGAACGTCCGCCACGTCCCCGCGAGGACGGCAAACTCCCCAGCGAAGTTCGCGAGTCCGGGAACCCCCGCCGCTGCGAACAGGACGACGAGGCCGAAGCCGGCCAGCCGGGGTGCGCTCGCGCCAAGGCCCGAGGGCCCGCGCACCGCGATGGCTTCCGCGAGGGCGAACAGACCGGGCGAGGAGATGCCGTGGGCCAGCATCAGCAGCAGGGCACCGGTGGTGGCGACGGTCGACCCGCCGAAGATGCCGAGCACGACCACCGCGAGGTGGCTGACCGAGACCCAGGCCGCCAACGCGCGTGGTTGGGACTGAGAGAACGCAAGCAGGCCGGCGTACAAGCCACCCGCGGCGGCGACGCTCGTGACGACCGGTGCGAGGCTCTGAAAGGTCGCTGGCTCCAGGGGGGCCACCAGGCGCACCAGCGCCACGAGCGCCGTCTTCGACAGCAGGCCTGAGAACTGGGCCACGGCGCCCGTCGGTGCGGCGCCGTACGCGTCCGGGAGCCAGCCGTGCAGCGGGACCAGAGGAGCCTTGACCAGCAGGCCGCCGACCATCAGGGCGATCAGCGCGGTGGTGGTGGCGTCCGGTGTCACATGTCCGGCGAGGCGAGCGACCTCGAAGGTGAGCGAGCCGGTCGTCGTCTGCGCGCGCGCCGCGATCCCGATCGCTCCGACAAGGAACAGCAGGCCCCCGAGCTGGGTGGCGACGAACATCCGGGCGGCCGCCGTGCCCCGGGCGCTGCCCTCCCCGTAGCCTGCGACCAGGATGAACATCGGAGCGAGCATCAACTCGTAGAACCCGAAGAACGTCAACAGATCACCGGCGAGGAAGGTGCCGGTCGCGGCGAAACCGCCGAGGACGAGGGCGAGGAAGCGCCCAGCGTCGCGAGGTTGCTCTGCGGGGGTCAGCAGCGCCGCGACGCTCGTCACGAACGCCGCGAGGAGCGCCATCAGGCGCCCAGGGCCATCGACCGTCAGCGTGAGAACGAGGTCGGCCCGGCTGAGCCACGGCAGGTGGGTCGCGCCGGCGGGGGCCGCGAGGACGAGCGGTACGGTCGCCCACGGGAGCAGCACCGCGGAGGCGCGGGTGATCGTGGCGCCGCGCTGGCTGGCGAACGCGACGGCGGCGAAGCTGGCAGCCCAAGCGCCGAGGATCATGAGCGTCATTGGACCTCCCACCATGCGATCAGGGCGACCGCGGTGGCGACGGCGACGAACAGCGTGCGGCGGACGCGCCCGTCTTGGGTTCGCTGGTTCACGCCGGCGAGCGCGTTGACGCCGAGCGCCAGCCCCCGGTCGAGCGACGCGAGCGGGTCGGTGCGGTCGTCGCCGACGAGTCCGAGGATGGGCCGGGCGAGGAGGGCGTCGTAGAGGCCATCGAACCCAAAGCCGGACGCCAGCAGCGGCCGGTCGGCGCCAGCCCCGGCGGCGAACGCGCGCCACGCCCAGAGGCCACCGACGCAGGCCGCGGCGACCGAGGCGGCCGCGATGGGCGTTGTCAGCGCGTGGAGTAGGCCACCGTCACCCGCGACACCGAGCCACGCTGGCACCGGCAGAGCGCCCGCCACGAGCGCGAGCACCGCGAGGCCGGCGACCGGGACGCGGGCCAACAACCCCGACGCGTCGTGGGCGTCATGCCCGTCGTGTGACGTCCCGCCGAACACGGCTTGGTAGGTGCGAACCACGTACGCGGCGGTGAGCGCCGACCCGACGACGCCCGCAGCGGCCGCGGCTGGCCCGAGCCCAGGGGCGTGGAGCGCGTGTTCCAGGATGCCGTCCTTGCTGAAGAAGCCAGAGAACGGCGGGAGGGCCGCCAAACTGGCGCCGCCCACCACGAACATCAGGTGGGCAAACGGCAGTTGGCTGCGGAGCCCACCCATCTTGCGGATGTCTTGTTCGTGGTGCAACGCCTCGATCACGAGCCCAGCGGTGAGGAACAGCAAGGCCTTGAAGAAGGCGTGCGTGGTGAAGTGAAACATCGCCGCGGCGGGCGCGCCGGCCCCAAGGCCCACGAACATGTACCCGATCTGACTCACGGTGGACCAAGCCAGCACCCGCTTGAGGTCGGTTTGGCCCAGCGCGGCGAGCCCCGCGAACACGAGCGTGATCGCGCCGCCGGCCATCACGAGTTGGCCGAGCATCGGCTCGAGGGTGAGCAACGGGCTCATGCGAGCGAGCAGGTAGACGCCGGCGACGACCATCGTCGCGGCGTGCAGCATCGCGGAGACGGGCGTGGGGCCGGCCATCGCGTCGGGAAGCCAGACTTGGAAGGGGAATTGGCCGCTCTTTCCGAGGGCGCCGATCCATAGAAGCACGGCGATGCCCGCCCAAACGTCGACCGGACCCTGGGCGGCGGCGTCGAGGACGGCCTCGATGCGCAACGTACCCGCTTGGGTCCATGCTGCGAACAGGGCGAGCGCCATCGCCACGTCGCCCATGCGGGTGACGACGAACGCCTTGCGGCCCGCGCGGACATTGTCGGGCGATTGCCACCAAAATCCGATCAACAGGAAGCTGGCGACGCCCACGCCCTCCCAGCCTGCGAACAGCACGCCGAGGTCGTCCGCGAGGCACAACGTCAGCATCGCTCCGGCAAACAGGTGGAACAGGCCGTGGAACCGCGTGAGGTCGTCGTCGTCGCGGAGGTACCAGGTGGCGTAGGTGAGCACGGCGGCGCCGATGAACACGACCACGCCCATCATCAGGGCCGAGAGGGCGTCGAGCTGGAACGCGATCACCGGCGACAGTCCGCCGATGTCGATCCAGCGCCACGCGACGGCCCGCACGTCACCTTGTCCGCCCCACGCGAGGATCTCACGGGCGCCGATGGCGGCGGTGACCCAAGACGCGAACACCGAGACAAAGACGGTGAGCGCCCGCTCCAGCCAGCGGCCGCCGATCAACAAGAACGCCGCCGTGACGAGCGGTACGGCGACGACGAAGGGCAGCAGCGTCATGCGTCACCCCCACCGTCCGCGAGCGCGTCGAGGTCGAGGGTTCCTGTCGCCTCGTACAGGCGACGGACCAACACGAGGCCGATGCTCAACTCGGAGGCCGCCATCGCAAGGAGCAGCACCCAGGCGACCGTCCCCTGGGCGTTGCCATGCTTGGCGGACGCGGCGACGAGCGCGAGTCCGGCCGCTGCGAGCATCAGCTCAAGGCACAGCACGATCATCAGCACGCTGCGGCGGGCAAGGAGCCCAGCGACGGCGACACCGAACAGCGCCATCGCGAGTCCGAGGCCGTATTCGGGAGGCAGGCTCGTCATGGGGACCCCTCCGCCGCCAGCGTCCGGCGACGGCCGATGTGGAAGGCGCCGGCCAGGCCAGCGAGCAGGAGGAACGAGGCGAGCTCTGCAGCGACCGCGTACGGGCCGTACATCGCGAGGCCTGTCATGCGGGCATCGACCGGCAGGGAAGGCCCGCCAGGGGCCGGGAGCGCGGCGAGGAGCACCCCTGCGAGGGCACCGCCGGCGAGCAGCGGGGCCGCCCACGCCGAGACGGTCAGCTGCTTGGCCTCCGCGCTCGCCGCCATCGTCCCGATGTCGAACAGGATGACGACGAACAGGAACAGCATCGCGACGGCGCCCGCGTACACCGACAGCATCAGCGCCGCAGCGAACGTCGCGCCGAGCAGCCACATCGTGTGCGCGATCCCGAGGAAGGCCACCAGCATCCACAGCAGGCCGTGGACCGCGATCGTACGCGACACACCGAGGGTGGCGGATGCGATCGTGATGGCGGCAGTGGCGAAGAACAGAGCTTGCATGGCCGGCCTCAGGGGATCAGCGAGCGGGGGTTGATCGGCGCATGTTCGTGCGCCCCGCCACCCTTGGGCTTGACGCCGACGTCCACGCCCGCCACGCGGTAGAAGTTGTAGTCGTGCATCTTGCCGGGGCCATCGATCAGGAGGTGTTCCTTCTCATAGATGAGGTTTTCCCGCTTGTATTCGCCGAGCTCGAAGTCCGGCGTCAACTGGATGGCGTACGTGGGGCACGCTTCCTCGCACAGGCCGCAGAAGATGCAGCGCGAGAAGTTGATGCGGAAGAACTCGGGGTAGCGACGGCCCTCGTCCGTTTCGGTCGCCTGCAAGGCGATGCATCCCACCGGGCAGGCGACAGCACACAAGTTGCAGGCGACGCAGCGCTCCTCGCCGTCCGGGTCCCGCGTCAGCACGATCCGACCGCGATACCTTGGGGGTAGGAAGGGCTTTTCTTCCGGGTAGTTCTGTGTGACGGGCTTGCGGAACGCGTGCTTGAGCACCGTCCACATCGCCTCGACGGTGTTGCCGATCATGCGGCACCTCCGTGGGACAGCGCGATGACGACGGCGCCGACCGCGAGCAGGTTGAGCAGCGCCGCGGGAAACAGGTACTTCCATCCCCACGCGAGCAACTGGTCGTGTCGAGGGCGCGGGAGCGCCGCGCGGATCAGGATGAACAGGCCGATGAACAGGAACGTCTTGAGCATGAACCAATGCACGCCCGGCATCCAGGGCCCGTCGGAGCCGCCGAGCCACAGCGTGGTCATCATGCAGCTCATCAAGAACACGCCGACGTACTCAGCCAAGAAGAACATGCCGAACTTGATGCCGGAGTACTCCGAGTGGAAGCCGGCGACGATCTCGGACTCGGCCTCGGGCAGGTCGAAGGGCGCCCGGTGCGTCTCGGCGAGCGCGGCGATGAAGAACAGGACCAAGCTCGGGGCCTGCCACACCACGTTCCATCCGTGGCGCGCTTGCCACTGCACGATCTGCGCGAGGTCGAAGCTGTCGGCGAGCAGCGCCGGGCCGAGCATGCTCAGCCCCATAAAGACCTCGTAGCTGATCAACTGGGCGGTGGCGCGGAGGCCGCCGAGCAGGCTGTACTTGTTGTTCGACGACCACCCCGCGAGGATCACGGCGTAGGCGCCGACCGCGGAGAACGCGAGGAACATCAACAACCCGACGTCGGTCCGCCAGACATGGATCACGTCGGAGAACGGGATCAGGCCGACGGCCATCAACGGGACACCGAGCGCGAGCAACGGCGCGAGCGTGAACACGGACCGGTCGGCGAAGGGTGGCGTCCAATCCTCTTTTGTGAAGATCTTGATCGTGTCGACGATCACGATCCCGAGGCCCAGTGGACCCACCCGGTTCGGACCGCGGCGGTCTTGGACGAGCGCCAAACCGCGACGTTCAACCCAGATCAGCAGGGCGTACATCGTGTTGGCGATCAAGAAGACCGTTCCGACCGCCAGCAGGGCGTTGAGGACGTCTTGGCTCATCCGGCCTCCACCGTCGCGTCGGCGGGCAGGGCGAGCGAGGCCACGCCGGGGAACCGGTGCGGCAGCGCGACCAGGCCGGGCGCGACCGCGTCACTCCACGTGACGGGGAGCGTGACGGCGCCACTGGCGGTTCGAACGGTGGCCCGACCGCCCTCGGTCAACCCGAGGCGCTGCGCGGTGCTCGGATGCACGGCGATCTGCGCGTCGGGAACCAGCGCGCGAAGTGCCGCCGTCCGCACGGCGCGGTCGTCCGAGGCGTAGACGTTCGGCGCCGCGACGGCCACGACGGCACTCTGGGGTGCGGGGGGACAGCCCGGCGTGGCGGCGGCGGCGGTGGGGGTGACCAAGCGCACGCCGTCATAGCCGTTGCGCAGCGGCCCGCCGATACGCGACTGGTACTTGTTCAAGGCCGACACGGAGTTCCACGACGGCGCCCAGAAAAAAGCGCTTTGGCCCAGCAAGTTCCGGGCGGGTGCGCCCTCCATCGAGAAGACGTACGGGGAATCCTGGTCCTCGGCAGGCTTGGGCTCGTGGACGCTGAGGTGGGCGTTCATCGCGGTCCGCCCCGAGGCGCGGTGGCTCATCCGCGGGAACCGCGCCCCGTGCAGGGTCGCGTCCGAGCCCGCAGCAGCCTCCTCGACCGGCGCGAGGTCGGGCAAGGCCGCGGCGAGCACGTCGACCAGCGCGTCGTGGCGGGTCGGGACGTCGTCTGCGCGACCAAGCGCCTCCGCGGCGGCGGCGGCCCACGACCAGCCGCCCTGGCGGGCCCCGGCCGGCGAGAGGACCTCGAAACCGCGCTGGGCCCGCGCCTCCAGGTTGACGTAGGTGCCAACGTCTTCGAAGGTCGTGGCGCCGGGGAGCACGACGGCGCTCGCGCGTACGGTCGCGGTGTCCACGGCATCGACCGTGATCAACCGCGCGTGGCCGTGGGCGGCGTCGCGGAGGTCCGCGGTGGCGACGACGGCGAGGTCGGCGTCGACGACGACCACGGCAGGGGCTCCTGCGACCGCCGCGGGATCGGCGGCCTCGACCCCAAGGAGCGCCAGCCCGAGGCTGTTCGCCTCAGGAACCACGAGGAGGAGTTGCGCCGGACGTCCCGCCGCGACGAGCGCTCGCGCGACCCGGGCAGCGGCGGCGGCGACGGCCGCGCCATGCTGGGTACCGCCAACGACGACGGGACGCGCCGCGGCGAGCAGGTCGGTCGCGACGATGCCCGCAGCGTCCGCGCCGCCCCCGGCCGCGATGGCAGCGCAGACCGCGTCGGCGAACGCGACCAGACCGGCAGGCGTTGCTCGGTGCACCGTCGCGCACTCCGCGCTCAGGCGGCTGGCCGCGGTCAGCGCCATATGCAGCCCCGACGTGGCGCCGGTCATCGCGGTTCGCAGCGCGAGGTCGTGCCAAGCGGCGATGCCGGTCTTCTCCGCCGCGTCGCGGGCACGACGCCATGCGGTTTGGCGCAGGGCGAGCGCGACGCGCGGTGCGGTGTCGGAGACGTTCTCGCCCAGGACGAAGCCGCCGTCGGCGCGCTCAACGTCCTGCACGGTCGCGAGGGACACGCCGGCGGTGCGCATCGCGTGGAGCACGGTGGAGACGGCTTGCACCTCGACGGCGGGTGCCGCGGCGAACACGCGCCCTTGTCCGAACAGCTGCTGCAGCGCGAACACCGTCTCGAGCGAGGACCGCCCCCCGACGAGCACCACACCGCCATCCCGGGCCGCTGCGGCCAGCGCGTCCACGCCGACCTCAGGTGGGGCTTCGGCGAAAGCGCCGCCCTGACGAACGCGCACATGGAGGGGGCGGGTCTTGTCGTTGGTGTGCGCGTAGCCGTAGCGGCCGCGGTCGCAGAGGAAGTACCCGTTGACCTCGGCGTGGAAACGGTTCTGCACGCCGCGCACGGTGCCGTAGCGTTCGCCCGGCACGAGGTTGCAGCCCACGGCGCATCCGTTGCAGACGCTCGGCGCCGTCGCCAGGTCCCACTTGCGGGCGTAGTGGGCGCGGACCGTTTTGTCCGTGAACACGCCCGTCGGGCACACTTCGGCGAGGTTGCCAGCGAATTCGCTCTGCAGCGTGCCGTCCGTCTCGCGCCCAAAGAACACGTGGTCCTTGCTCGCCTGGGCCTGAAGGTCATGACCGCCGGCGTAGTCGTTGTAGTACCGGACGCACCGGTAGCACGTGATGCACCGGTTCATCTCGTGGTGGATGAGCGGCCCGAGATCTTGGTTTTGGTGGGTGCGCTTCGGGAACCGGTGCTTGCGGACGCTGTGGCCCGTCATCACCGTCATGTCCTGCAGGTGGCATTGACCGCCGGCGTCGCACACGGGGCAGTCGTGGGGATGGCTCGTCATCAGCCATTCGACGATCTGCCGGCGAAAGTCCTTGGCTTCGGCATCATCGACGCTGACGCGCATCTCGCCTTGGCACGAGGTCATGCACGACATCACGAGGCGACCGTTCTTGTCGTCGGCGTTCTGGTATTGCTTGACGGCGCACAGGCGGCACGCACCGACGGCGCCGAGGCCGGGGTGGTAGCAGAAGTACGGGACATCCTTGCCGGCGCTCAGGAGGCCCGAGAGCAGGTTGTCGCCGTCGGGGATCTCGACGCGCTCGCCATCGACTTCGACCCACGCCATGTCACACCCCTGCCGTACGGCGGGCGGCCCAAGCTTCGAACTCGGGACGGAAGTACTTGATCGCGCTCTGGAGCGGCTCGGCGGCGCCGGGCGCCAGCGCGCAGAAGGTCATGCCGGGCCGAAGCAGCCAGGCGTGTCGCTTGAGCTCATCCACGTCTTCGAGGATGCCCTCGTTGCGGAGCATCCCGTCGAGGATGCGCTCGGCACGTCGCAGACCGTCCCGGCAAGGCGTGCACCAGCCGCAAGATTCCTGCGCGAAGAACGCGATCAAGTTGTGCGTCACGCCGACGATGTCCTGTTGGTCGTCGACCGCGATCAACTGGCCGGTGCCCATCCGCGAGCCGGCCTTACCGATCGTGGTGTAGTCGAACGCGAGGTCGAGGTGCTCGGGCATCAAGAAATCGGTCGAGGCGCCGCCTGGCAGGAAGCACTTCAGCGCGTAGCCGTCGGCCATGCCGCCGGCGCGCTCTTCGAACACCTCGCGCACGGTGACGCCGAGCGGCAGCTCCCAGGTGCCGGGGCGCTTGACCCTTCCGGACGCGCCGTAGAGTTTGGTGCCTCCTCCGTCCGTCGAGCGCGAGAGCCCGAGGAACCACTCCGCACCGAAGCGGAGGATGCCAGGGACGTTGCAGATCGTCTCGATGTTGTTGACGATCGTCGGCTTCCCCCACAGGCCCGAGACCGCGGGGAACGGCGGCTTGGCGCGGGGGTTGGCGCGTCGGCCTTCGAGGGCGTTGATCAACGCGGTCTCTTCGCCACAGATGTACCGGCCGCCGCTCGTGTGCAGGATGATGTCGAGCGCGTAGCCCGAGCCAAAGCACGAGGGACCGCAAAAGCCCGCAGCGTACGCTTCAGCGATCGCCGCCTTGAGCAGCTTTTCGGCGGCGACGTACTCCCCGCGGAGGAAGATGTAGGCCGTGGTGGCTTGGATGGCGTACGAGGCGCAGATCACGCCCTCGATCAACAGGTGGGGATCCCCCTCCACCAGCAGCCGGTCCTTGAACGTGCCCGGCTCCATCTCGTCGCCATTGACGACGAGGTACTTGATCGGCGAGGTGCCCGGGCCCTGCTTGACGAGGCCCCACTTGGTGCCGGCGGGAAACCCAGCGCCGCCGCGTCCTCGCAGGTTGGCCTTCTGCACCAACGCGACCACGTCGGCCGGCTGCAGGGTGCGGAACATCTCGCGCGCCGCGTCGTAGCCGCCGGCGGTGACGTAGCCCCTGAGATCGAGCGGACCCCTCGCGGGGTCGATGTTCTGGGTGAGTGGACGGTCGGTCATGGCGTCCCTCCTTGGCGGCGCCGCGGGCCGTGGCCCCGATGCTTGCTGAGGATCCCGTCGAGCGCCCCGATGGAGACGTCATGGTACAGCTCGTCGTTGACCATCATCGCGGGGGCGTGGTCACAGCAGCCGAGGCACTGCGTCGGCACCAGCGTGAACTCGCCGTCCGACGTCGTTTCTCCTCGTCCTACGCCGAGTTTTGCGCACAGCGCGTCGCGCAGGCTGTTGCAGCCGAGCAGGTAGCAACTGATCGACTCGCAGAACAGGATCACGTTCTCGCCGACCGGGCTGCGGTAGATTTGGTTGAAGAACGTGGCGACGCCGTCGAGCTCGGCTGGGCTCATGTCGAGCAGCTCGGCGATGCTGGTGATCGCGTCGTCGGGGACCCAGCCGCGGCGCCGCTGGACGATCTTCATCGCCTCGATGCAGGCGGCTCGCTTCTCGGGGTAGTGGTGGAGATCGTGTTCGATCTCGGCGCGTTCTTCGGCGGAGAGCATCAGCGATCCAGGTCAGCGAGGATGAAGTCCATGGCGGCCAAGATCGCCATGAGGTCGGCGATGGTCCCGCCCGCGGTGAGCAGCGGGATCATCTGCATGTGAGCGAACGACGGCGTACGGATGCGCGTTCGGTACGAGGTCGTGCCGCCGTCCGACGTCAGCGCCCATCCGGTCACGCCCTTGCTCGCCTCGATCGGAATGCAGGCCTCGCCCGCTGGGATCACCGGACCCCAACTCACCCCGAGGAAGTGGTGGATGAGCGTCTCGATGTCGTGCATCGTGCGCTCCTTCGCAGGCGGTGTCGTCAGGGGATGATCAGCTTTGTAAGGCCCACTTGGCATGTTGGCGACGCACTGCTCGATGATCTTGAGCGACTCACGCATCTCTTGGAACCGGACCCACGAACGGGTCCAGGCGTCCCCGCGGTTGGCCGTCGGAACGTCAAACGTGAAGTTCTCGTACCCGCTGTACGGGCGCGCTTTGCGCAGGTCCCACGCCACGCCGAGCGCGCGCAGCCCCGCGCCGGTGACTCCCCAGTCGAGAGCTTCTTCGAGGTTGAATTCGCCGATGCCCACGGTACGCGCCTTGAGGATGGCGCTGCCCATGACCAACTTCTCGTACTCGTCGAGCCGCGGCGGGAGCCAGTCGAGGAACTCGCGGAACAGCCGCTCCCAGCCGTTGGGGAGGTCGGCTGCCGTGCCGCCGAGTCGGAACCAAGCGGGGTGCATGCGGCCGCCGGTGACGGCCTCGACGATGTCGAACGCCTTCTCGCGGTCGGTGAACATGTAGAAGACGGGGCTCAGCGCGCCGATGTCCTGAGCGAACGTCCCGAGCCAGACGAGGTGGCTGCACAGCCGGAACAGCTCGCTCATCATCACGCGGATGGTGGCGGCGCGTGCGGGAACCTGAATGCCGGCGAGCGTCTCGAGCGAC
>JBJONI010000462.1:0-6973 GCA_046051915.1 Pseudomonadota bacterium | reverse complement strand
GCCGTCGGCGCAGCTCTCGGTCGCGCGCGGCGAGAACGTCGCGTCCGCGTCGTCGCAGTCCCCAGCGTCACGAACGGCCCCGGCGGGTTGGGTGCACGCGACGATCGGGGTGGCCGCGTCGGAGCCCCACCCGTCCCCGTCGGCGTCGAGGAACCACGGCGACGCCCCCTCGGCGTCCTCATCGACGGCCTCGTCGCAGTCTTCATCGCGTCCGTCGCACGTCTCGGTGCCGTCGGGGGAGATGAGCGGGTCGCGGTCGTCGCAGTCACGGTCGCTCAACACGTACCCGTCGGGCTTATCGCATGCGCCGATCGAGGCCGCGGGGTTGCCGTGTCCGTCGTCGTCGTCGTCTCGGTACCACTGAAGGCGCCCCCGCGCGTCCGCACCGTCGGTGCTCCCGTCGCAGTTGTCATCGACGTCGTTGCAGACCTCCTCGGCGCCGGGGAACACCGCGTCGTCGTTGTCGTCGCAGTCGCCGGCCGCCGGGACGGTGTTGCCGGGCGGATCGCACGCCACGACGGCCGAGGCATCGGCGCCGAACCCGTCGCGGTCGCGGTCGCGGTACCAGGTGGGCGCGCCGACCACGCCGGCGCTGTCGACGTCGCCGTCGCAGTCGTCATCCACGCCGTTGCAGATCTCGGTCGCCCCCGGGCGGACGGCCGAGGTGGTGTCGTCGCAGTCGTAGGCGAACACCGTGCCGTCGCTGTCGCCATCGACCCAGAGGTCGGCGCGCGCGCCAAGCCCTCCGGTCGCGCCGATGTCGGCGACCGACCCGTCGGGATCGGTCGTCGCGGGGTCGCCGCCATCGCGAAGCGGACTGGTCGGCGAGAGGCGCAGATCGTCGTCGTCGCACACGCCGTTGCGGCGGTAGGCGACGAGCGCCGGGTCGGCTTGCACGGCGTGGACGCCGCGTGTCGTCCCGGCGACGTCGCCCGCGGCGTTGCTCCACCACGCGCTCCAGTCGAGGCCCACGGTCGTGCCGGTGGCGGCCGACACGGCGGTCCCCCCGGTCGTCCAGCCCCACAGGATGTGCCGACCGGTCAACGTCCCCCGGTTGATGCGGACGCTTCCACCGGCCGCCGTCGCGCTCCCGTCGAGCAGATCGGCGTGTTCGAGGCTGACGTCCCCCCCGGGGGCGTCGACCCAGATCGCGCCGCCTTCACCGTTGGCGCGTGTGCCGGTCGCGCGTGTGTCGAGGACGACGAGGTGGTCGAGTTGGGTGGTTCCGGCGCCGGTCACCCTCAACGCACCGCCCTCTCCGCCAGCCTCGCTGTCGCACACCGTCCAGTCGCTCCCCGTGGCGAGGGCGACCGCATCGAGTGCGATGCCGCCAGCGCGCCGCGCCGACGTCGACCGGAGGTGAACGCCGTTGAACCGGGCTTCGACGACGTTGTTGAGCCGCAGGGCCCCTCCGGCTTCAACAGCGCGCGCGTCGACGAACGTCACGTCGTCGAGCACCACGGCCCCGGCAGCGTCGGCGAACACGGCCCCGCCGTCACGGCCGGCGGCGGCGTCGGTCACGGTGACTGCGGTCGCCGTCAGCGTCGCGTCCTGATCGACGAAGAACACGCCGCCGTCGAGGGCGGCGCCGTGTGTCGTGAAGTCGGCGCGGGTGACCGTGCAGGCGGCCGAGCGGGTGCAGGCGATCGCCCCCCCTTCGGTCGCGCCACCGCTCGCGAAGGTCGCGTCCTCGACCTCCAAGGTGGCGTTGTCCGCGTACAAGTGGCCGCCGAGCGAGGCCCCGTAGGCGAGGTTGTTCTCGAAGTCGCAGTTGTCGAACGCGAGCGCGGCGCCGTCCAAGGCGGCGGCGGCTGCGCCTTCCCACGTCGCGTTGGCGCGGTCGTTGCCCGCGATCCTGCTGTTCACGATGCGGACCGAAGCGCCTTGGGTCGCGGTGATCGCGCGCGCCCCGTCGGCCGCGAACGTCACGCCGAGGACGACGACGGTGCCGCCCTCCACGCGCAACAGCTCGGCGTCGGCCGCCCGCCAGGTCACCGCGCCGAGGGCGCTGATCGTCAGCGTTCGACCCACGAGCGTGACTGCGTCGTCGTACGTCCCGGGATCGAGCGTGAGGATGTCGCCATCGGCGGCGACCGCGACGGCCTCCGTGAGGGTCGCCAGTGGGCGCGTCGGGCCGACGGCCAGCGTCGCCGCCGAGGCATCGGTCAAGAGCGCGAAGGCGAGCGCGGGCAGGATCATGGGGCCTCCGAGGGACACCGTGCGGGGTCCATAGCCTGCGCACGGGCGGACGCGCAGGGCTTGGCGTGACGCCGCCGCAAGCGCTACGATGGGGCGGTCCCCGGGGGTTTCATGCGTCTTTCCTTCCTGCCGTTCGCGCTCCTCGCCGCTTGCTACGACCCGATCGAGATCCCCGAGGCCGAAGACGCCACGTGGCGCTGGTTCGTGATCGACGGTGAGCGCCGCTGGGAGTTTGAGTCCGACGACACCACCGTCCCGTACCGCATCGTGGCGTCGAAGACGGCGGAGACGACCTTTGAGGAGGGATCGGACCTCCCGATCTCCACGATCACCTTCAGCTACGACTGCCTGAGCGACAGCGGTGAATGCGTGGCCGACACGGATGGCGACGGCGTCAAGGACCTCGAAGCCGAGGCGGGATGGACGTGGCAGTTGTCGGTGCTGTCGTCGCAGGGCGCCTTTTGGCACGGCTTCGACGACACGGCGTTCGTGCCGCCCGTGCAGATCGCGACGGCCTCTCAGGCGATCGACGAAGCCGTCGCCACCACGTCGAACGGCGCGACCTTCACCTCGACGCGCGGTGATCGCGAGCTGTGCGACACGAAGTACTGGAAGGAGGACAACCAGCCCGACGCGTGCATCAGCTGGACGATCGAGGACGGCGGCGTCGGATCTCCGATCGCGGGCACGTGGCAGGCGCTCTACGAGTACGGGTTCGTCTCGTTCCGGCGCGCGGCCGACGGGCGGCTCTGGCGGTTGCGCGGCTACGACGTGACCCGCTGACCGGTCGGTGCTTGGCCCGTGGGGCGTTCAGACCGCCGCGTCTTCGCGGCGGCGCCACGCGAGCAGTGCGAAGGGCAACAGGGCGAGGCCCACGCCATGAGCCGCGCCGCCCAAGCTCCATTGTTGGCTGAGCTCCTCGGGGCTGGCGGCACAGGACAGGCAATCGCTGCTGCTGCTGCCCCCGCTGCTGCTGCTTCCGCCCTGCTCTTCGACCGTGACGGTCACGAGGTCGGGGGAGGACGTGAGCAGGCCATCGGAGACGGTGAGCTCGACGACGTAGGGCCCTGTCAGATCCGGGGAGAAGCGGGGATTCGCAGGGGAGCCCGCGATCGACAACGCCGCTTGGCTGCCGGGCGGCGTGTTGACGAAGCGCCAGTTGTACGTCAGCGCGTCGCCGTTCGCGTCGTAACTCCCCGCCCCGGAGAGTTGGACGAGCGTTCCGATGACCACCCGTTGGTCGAGTCCTGCATCGGCGACCGGGGGTTGGTTTTCGGCCTCCACGGAGATCCGGAGGGCGTCGTTGTCGGCGCCGCCCCGCCCGTCGTTGACCGTGAGGATGACCTCGTACGTCCCCGTCTTATCGGGGACGAGCGTCGCCGTGCTGAACGAGGCATTGCTCAAGGTCGGGTTCGAACCTGGCGGCTTGATCGAGATCGACCACGCGTAGGTGAGGGGATCGTTGTCGACGTCGGAGGAGCCGCTGCCGTCGAGGTAGACCGTGCCGCCGATCGCGACGTCGAACTGGTCGGGTCCGGCGCTCGCCATCGGGGGGTTGTTGCGGGTTTCGGTGCCGGTGCCGCCGCCGCCGCCGCCGCCGCCGCCCGCCGCGCTGCCGTCATCGGGAGGTGTGGCGCTGTCTCGCCCGATCTCGCCGGTGTCGTTGGAGCTGGACTGGTAGGACTGGAACGCGTCGCAACCGATCTGCAAGGCGATGACCGCGGTGAGCGCTGGCACGGCGAGAGCACGCATGGTCGACCTCAAAGCAAGTAGAATGATCATAGCACGGCCGACGCGCGCCGGCTTGGGAGGGGTCGATGGATCCGCAGCAGGCGACCTTGGGCGGCGTCGGCGCCGTGCACGACGCACCCGATGCCGTGCGCGCACGTGGGTTCGCGGCCTTCTTCGTGGTCGCTGGGCTGTTTCATGTGGTGAACCAGATCCCGTGGCCGAAGGAGCCGTTCACCCCGACGCCGGCGCGGTTGGCGACGGAGGTCGCGATGGTGGCTGCCGCCGTGTGGGTGCTGGCGCGCCCGCGGGACGCGTTCTGGCCGTTCCTCGTGTACGTCGCCGCGGCTTGGTTGCATGGGCTGCGCGAAGTCCCGCGGGTGGCCAACCATTGGTGGCTCACGTTCCTCATCACGTCGGCGCTGCTGGCGTATGGGGTCGGCGAGGCGCGGCGCGGTGGCTCGTTGACGCGGTTCGTGTCGGCGGCCGCGCCTGCCGTGCGGTGGCTGTTGCTGACCGGGTACGCTTTTGCGGCGCTGGCAAAGTTCAACGACGCGTTTTTGGATCCCGAGGTCAGCTGTGCCGCACGCGCTTGGGTCGACATCGGGACCAAGTGGTACACGTGGCTCCCCACGGGAGCCTTTTGGCAGCACCTCGCGATCTTCGCGACGCTGGCGGTGGAGACGGCGCTCCCGGTCCTGCTTCTCACGCGGCGACGCGGCCCGGCCGTCGTGGCGGGCGCCTTGTTCCACTTCCTGATCAGCTTCACCCCGATCTTGAGGGTGCCCGACTTCTGCAGCCTCCTTTTCGCGACATGGTGGCTGTTTCTGCCGGACGAGACGATGGGGTCGTTGGCGCGGGGCCGTCGGATGGTGCCGGCGTGGACGACGGGGCGCACGTTGGGCGCGGCGGTGGGAGCGGTGGCGCTGCTGGCGTTGGGGCAGGCCGCGGCCGGTCGGCTCGATCCGGGCCAGTTGTTCCAGTCGCTACGATTGACCAGCTTTTCCTTGTACGGCATGACGTGGATGGGGGCGGTGGCGCTCGCTGTGGCCTCCGCGCCCACCGCGTCGCGGCCCGTGGGCATGCGGCTGTCGGGTCCGCTCGGGGCTTGGGCGGCGGTGCTGGTTGTGGTGACGGTGGGCTCCGGCCTCGCGCCCTACGTCGGGCTGCGCACGCGCGCCTCGCTCGCGATGTTCTCGAACTTGCGGACGGAGGACCACCGTCCGAACCACCTGTTCATGCCGCAGGTGTACCTGACCGACGCGCAGCTCGATCTGGTGACGATCGTCGAGACGGATTTGGCGAAGGTTCGCAAGGAGACGGCGAACGGGGAGCGTTTGACGTGGTGGGAGCTTCGCTACCGCGCCCAAGAGGCGGGCCACGGGCGCGTGGTCTACCGCCGTGGCGACGCGGCTCCTGTGACCGTCGAGGATGTGGCGGACGACGCGGCGTTGATGGCGCCGTTCGCTTGGTGGGAGACCCGCGTCCACATCTTTCGTCCTGTCGATGCCGATGGCATCAGCCGATGCCAGTGGTAGGTCCGCGGCCGTGCAACGCGCGGAGGGCATCGAGGGTGCCCCAGCGCGTCCGAACGATCGGAGGCAGCGGCGCTGGGCTCGCGAGCCTCTCGGTGAGCCAAGTGCGCGTCACAGGATCGGAAGGGTAGCCCGACCCCAACGGGCCCCAGACCGCGTCTGCCTCGGCGAGCGCCTCGTCGCGGCCGACCTTGGCGAACATGCTGGCGGCGCCGACCACCGGGAAGCGCGCGTCGGCTTTGGGCTCGCCATGGATCGGGACGTCGATCCCCATCGGTCGGAGCGCGGCCTGAAGCCGTGCGGTGAGGGCGGGCAGCGCCTTCGGGGGACCGAGGGCGTCGAGCCACACTTCGTCGGGTCGAAGGTCGACGATCAATGCGACGATCGCCTCCTCCTCGAGCGCGTTGAGGTTGCCGGCGTCGATCGCACGCGGGGAGATGCGTTGAACGCTCGCGGTACCTAGCGCGGCGAGGGCGGACCGCGCCGCCTCGCGTCGCTTCGCCGAGACCGCCTTGCTGTCGGCCGCACCCGCAGCCCGCAGCGCGTCGTCGTCGGCTTCGGTGACGTAGGCCGCGACGAACAGGTCGCCGAGGACGCACCCGCGCCCGGCTTCGTCGATGCCCATACGTCGTCGTCCCATCGCCTCCCCCCTCTGCGCCACGGCGCGCGGCGCGCACCACGCGCGCACGTGCGCGGCGCGGTCCACGGCTCTGTGTTGGGTGCCCTGCGACGGTCGAGACCGCCACAGGGATCGTACAAACCGCGTCAACAACCCGAAGCATCGGCCGTGCGCGCTTGCTTGCAAGGTCGCTTGTGCGGTAACACAGCGCGCTGGAGGGCGGTCATGGCACGGTGGGTGGTGAACCGCAACGACGTCCAATTCGAGGTCGACGGGGTCGAGGCCCTGCGCGGACTCGCCGACCGTGGTGAGTTGTCCGCGGGCGACTTGGTTCGCCCTCCTGGGACGAACGGCTGGGTGTACGCGGTCGAGGTCCCAGACGTCGGGGGCCTTCTCGCAGCGCGACCCTCGGGGTCGTACGACCCGTCCTCGTCGTACGACGGGGTGGCGGCCAAGCCTTCGGGTGGGCTGCACAGCCTTGCTGCGCTGGGCATGATCGTGATCATCGCCCTGAGTGGTGGGTACGTTGCGACGAATTACGGCAACATCCCCGACCGCGAGGCGGTGAGCAAGGGCATGCAACTCGGCTACAGCCAAGTGGTCGTGACGGCGGACGCGCCGGAGCTTCTGGCGGGCCCTGAGCCCGAGGCGAAGCCCGTGGCGAAGCTGGCGAAGAACGACGTGCTGGAGCTTCTCGGAAAGCGCGCCGATCGGTACCACGTCCGCCGAGCCGGTGGCGATCGCGCCGAAGGGTTCGTCGCGCTCGACGCGGTGCTGCCTGCGTACCGTCTCGCCGGCGCCGACGTCCGAGAGGAGTGGGACCCGCTGTACAACCCCGACCAGTACGTGCGGATCGGCAACTTGGCTTGGACCAAGGACGGCCCGAAGCAGA
>JBJONI010000461.1:0-7593 GCA_046051915.1 Pseudomonadota bacterium | reverse complement strand
AGGACGCGCGCAACCAAGTCCGCACTTCCCTCGCCAACTCGACGTGGAGAAACGTCTCTCCGCCGCCCCCAGCAAGCGCACGCGCCTGGGCGTTGGTGGTCGCGCCGAGCAAGTCGGTGTCCAAGCCAAAGACCTGTACGGTCGCCGCCTCACCATCCGAGAGAGGCCCAACGGCACCACGCAGCCGCTCAGCGACCCGCGCAGGTGCAGCGCCTTCGACGCCCGACGACAGCACCACGTCGCCGACGGCCTCGCTTCCCGCAAAGCCGTGGAGTTGCACGACACGTAGCGACGGCCAGGCCTCGGCGGCCGCCAGCGTCCACGTCTGGAAGAGGCTCGCCGGCTGGTGCGCGACGTCCGCCGGATGCAGGGCGTCCTCGGGCTGCTCGCTTGGGGTGGCGCGGTAACGATGGATCGTGTTCCACATCGCTCCGCGGACCGACACGTCCGCGAACATGTCTCGGACGATCTCGGCGGTGTCGAGGTCGTAGAAGCTGTGCGGCGCCTGGACGACCACATCCGAAGCCGGTCCACAGCGCCAAGCGAAGTAGCCCCCTCCCCAGACGTCGTGGACCGTTACGATGCCGGGACCCTGGGCTTGCGGCAACCAAGCGGTCCGCCATCCCGCGGCCGCCAGAGCGACTTCGGCACGATGTAGCGAGCGCTCCGCACAGCCTTCCTCCAACGCGCGAAACAGCAGTTGTGCGGCGGCGATCGCGTTCGCGCGACGGACCTCGGTCGGGCTCCGCCACCGACTCGCCTCCGCAGCCGCACGCCAACCCGCGTCAAGGGTCTCGACCAGCGACGGCGGTGCCGCGGCCTTGCGGGAGGGTGACGGTGCCGCCAGCGCCAGCGCCATGGCAAAGATCACGGTTCCTCCTCGAGCAGCAGCTGGACCGCGCCCTTCCCCTTCTCGGCCGTCAACACCAACTCCGTCGCGCCGGGTGGTAGACGCCAAACCGCCCCATCCAACACCCGAGCCCGCGACGTGGGCGCGTCCATCCCAAGCGCCGACCTCGAGGTGACCGGCAGCGACTTGACGGTGGACAGATCCCCCGCGGACAACCCAATCTCCAGCGTCGACGCACCGACGCCCGAGACCACCACGCGACGACCCGCGGCGCCTTCGGGCAAGGTCCAACGCACGACACGCCCCGGCGCCACCGGCACGAGCGTCCGCGAGAGCCAGGGGTCGGCGCACGGCGCCGCGTCGAGGACGGTCCGGACCCACAGCTCAGTACCAGACGGGGCCTCCACCGACCAGCGAGACGCAGGACCTCGGCGATCACGCAGCGACACGACGCCCGTCCGGAACGACGACGAAGCCCACTGCACCCCGTCGAGGCGAACGCTGACGCCCCCTTCGAGGACGGGCACGCCCGCGCGAGCGCCCGGCGCCCATGCCCGCACCCACAACACACCCTCCAGCGCCTCCGCCGCGGCGGGCGTCCAAGGGCTGTCGAGACCGACATCACCCGGCTGCAGATGGCACCACCCCACGCCCCGGACGGGGGCGCCCGGCGCAGGTGCAAGCATCCAAACGTCGGTGGGCACGCCCTCGCCCGGCGCGATCGTGTGCAAGCGCCCCAATGGCTCGGGCTTGGGGCGCGCCGGCGCGATGGGTTCCGGCGCCACGACCTCCGCCACAGCGGCCTCGGGCGGCGGCGGTGGAAGAAGTTCACGGCGGGTGTTGCCAAGGAAGCGCCACGCTTCCTCGCCCTCCAAGCCGACGGGGCGTGCCGCATGCGTCAGGGGGATCCAGCTCGAAGGCGCGTTCGGGGCGTACCGCAAGCGTGTGACCCCGCTCGCGTCGCGCAGCGGGGTCCCTTCGTGCGCCGCACCCGGCAGGCTCACGCTCACCAGCGCGCCGAGGGCCTCCGCCGCAGCGTCGCGGGAGACGCCGGGCGCCGCAGGTGCAGGGCGCGCCGAAACGCGGATCTCCCTCGCGCCCGCCGGGACGTCGATCTCGATCTGGACGGGTTCACCGACGACGATGTCGGTGCCGTCATAGCCCTCCACCACACGGACCCCGGGTCGCGCCCGCTCAAACGCCGCCGGCGAGAAGCCGAGGGCGCTGTCGCCAACCACAGGACCGGCAGGCGTGTCGATCGTCCAACTGCCTTCGAGCATCGGAAGACCACCCACCGGTGCCAGCGGCCTCCACGTCAGGCGCAACGTCGTCGGAACCGGGGCCGCGGGCAACGCGTAGGTCGCCTCCCACCCCTCCCGAACCCGCGGGAGCCGCAGCTCCACGCGCGACGGCACGACGACGACCCGATCCTCCTCGAAGGGAGCCGCAAGCAAGGCCGACATCGGGACCGCGCGCGCACGGTCGTCGATCCGCCGAGCGGCAGCGTCCTCGACGAGCCACAGCAGACGCTCGACCTCGCTGTCGCCGCCCAGCGTCAGACGCACGGTCGTCTCGCCCGGCGCGGTCGTCCGCACATGCAGCGCCGAGGCCCCCGGCCACCACGCCGGCGGTGTGGCGGCCGACAGCGTGACGGACACGCCGCCGACGTCGGGGATCAGCGCGTCCGCCGACCAAGCGCCCGGCACCCCCTCGTAGACGACGACCGCATCGATCGGTCCGGGAAGGGTCCACGCCACGGACTGACCGGGTCGAAGCGGCTCACCAAGCGCGCGTCGGACCGAGATCGGCACGTGCTGAGGCGGGAGCTGCGTCTTGGCGGCGGCGCCCGGCGGCAGCGTCGACGCGAGCGGGCTGAGCGCGCGCCAACGGACGTCGGCGAGCTCGACCGCCTCCTCGCGCGTGATGTCGTCCCACGGCAGGTCGACGCGAAGCGCGAGGAGCCGCGCCGCCCGTTCGTCGAGTCGAGCGAGTCGCGCCTGCGGACCGTCAAAAGCGGCTTCGACGGACTGGTACAAACGGACGCGGACCGCATGCAGCCCATCGGGGACCACGATCTCGGCGCGGCGAACGCGCTCTGCAAGCTCCGGCGGAAGCGACAGCGCGGCCGTCACGGGGACCAGCAGCGGCGAGGCTTCCAACGGCCGAGGCGGGAACGGACGTTCAACGACGATCGGGGACGCCATCCACACCGGGTCCTCGCGAACGAGCAACCCCTCCCCATCGAGCCACCGCACGGTGACCGCATAGCGGTGTTCGAGGAGCAGGTCCGTCCCGATGTTCTCGTCGCGCTCCGCGGCCGTCCAGAGGAGGAAGCGCCCCGTCCGCTGCGGGACCGGGAACGACACGGAGGTCCCCGGCGCGACACGCCACGTCTCGATGCGACGGGAGGTGACGCCCGGCCGATCCGACCACAGACCGGAGAGCACCGCAAGCCAAACGGCCAGCACGAGGACCAGCGACGCAAAGGCGTGAACGCTCCTCATGGCGTCGCCTCCCCGGAACCACACCCATCCAGCCTCGGCACCACCCGGAGGGCATCGGCGTAGGCGTGCAACACACCGAGCGCGGTCAGCCGCGCGAGCCCAGCCTCGGTCGGAGGCTGGAACCACGCCTCCAACGGCGCGCACCCGGCGCCGGCCGGTGCATCCAACGTCGCGTCGTAGACCTCCGACGACACCACCACGTCGACGCCGCGCGCGCGCCACCAGGCGAGCCACGCGTCGCGCTCGGGGGCCCCAACGACCTCACGGAGCTGCGCGCGGGGGTACCAAACCACCGCCGCCCCGTCGGGGTACAGCGCGCGCTGGTAGCTCACCGAAGCCGTGAGCGTGGGGTGCCAAGCCGCCTCGCTCGCTCCTACATCGAGGCGCGCGGCCGTCGGCCACGGCGCGAGCGCTGGTGCCAGAGCGGCCCACAGCGGCTCGGCGATGCGGGGCGTGCCCTCGTCCCCCGAACTCACCCACACCGGTCCGCCCTCCTCCCGGCTGGCTTCGAGCACCACGAGCGACCGACTGGCCGCACGCTCCCCGGGTCGCGGCGCGAGGAGGGAACGAGACATGCGAGCCAAGCGCGGCCGATCGGCGCGGAGCGTCTCGACGTCGGTCGGCGGGAGCGGCTCACGCGGCGTGCCGATCCACGTCACGCGGGCGTCCAACGCCTGACCCACCCACGCCGCCACCGAGCGCATCCCCGGGAACGAGACCGTGTCTGCCGTCATCACCGTCCACGGATCCCCGCCCGGGCGGAACGACCAACGTTCGATCGGAGCGCCCGCCGCGTCGACGCGCACGAGAGACCACACCTGACGGTCGCCCACGCGCTCGTCCTCGGCGAGAACCCCCGCGCGATCGGCGAGTTCGTAAAACCATGCCGGCGCCACCGCATCCTGCGGCAGGTCGAGTCCCCGCACGACCGCCGGAAGCACGACGTCGAGGAGCCGCTCGTCATGGATGTCGACCGTCGGGGTCTCCGCGAGTCGCACGACGGCGCTCCGATCCAACCACAACGTCCCGTCCTGCGGTCGCGCCAACGCCAGGGCTTCGGGCACCGCAGCGTCGGTCGGCAGCAGCGCGACGTCGGGCAGACCGAGCGTCGTCAGCGCACGACCCGCTGCTTGGGCATCGTTGGGCTCAAAGCGAACACCTGCGCTGCCATCGGTTCGCGCCCGCCACAACGGCGCGTCCCCAGCGACCCGGACGGCGGTGACGCTCGCCGCGTCCTCCATCGCCGCCTGGTGGTTGGCCTGCGTCGGGTGACGGCTCGCGTCGATCGCCGAGACCATCACGCCCGAGAACGGAAAGCGCACCGCCAGGTTGCCCACGATCCAAGCGACATCGGGCTCACCCACCGGCGCAACGACCCACAACCACGGCCCACCGCCGCCGCAATCGATGACGAACAGCGATCCGGGCGCGCCCAAGGTTCCGCCCTCGGTGCGGGTCGAACACGCGCGCCCATCGCGCTGCCGCACGACGACGTCGTCGGCCAGTTGCTGCAGCGGTCCCAGCCTGGCCGAGGCCGCGGCGGGACGGTGCGCCGCTTCGAGGGCGAGGAACGGGACCGCGTCCTCGAGGGCTTCCGGCGGCCGCAGACCACGCCCTTGGCGCGCCGGCGTCGCCGTCGGAAGCGACGCGAGGATCAACGCGAACGGCACCGCGACCGCCGTCCCCACGAGCGCCGTCGAACCGAGCGGCACCAGCGTCTTCAACAGCGATCCTGACTTCAAGGCCCGCGTGACGACCAAGCTGGTGAGCAGGTAGCCGGTACCGTACATCGACTCGACCGGCCATCCGAGGTCGAGCGACGACACGACCCAAGCCAACGACATCTTCCAAACCCAGGCCACCGCGAAGATGCTGACGAGCCGCCGCGGCCCCTCGAGGTCGAGTTTGCCCAACGCCGGGATCCCCATCACCGCGCGGTACAACGTGTAGACCGTGATCACCTCGAGCAGGGTCACGACGATCTCGACCGGCGCGGCGAACCGGACAGCCACGAGCGCCGGCACCAAGATGCCCCCGAAGTCCCAGCCAAAGCGGAGGTTGGCTCTTGCGGCCACGAACATCGTCGTCACGAGTACCAGCAACGTCCGACCGGAGGCGTCCGGTTCGAACGCGACGGCGTCCAAGGTCCGCGAGAAGGTGCCGACCGAGAAGTTGGTCCACGGCGTGAGGACACCCGCCAGCAGCGCCCACGTGAGCCCCGCCTGAACCGACAGTTGCAGCAGGCCGCGCACCAACCCCGTCTTGTGCAACGCGTTCGCCATGAGCGGGACAAGCACGGTGCCGACGGCAAACCAACCGAGACCCAACGACGCGGCGTCGCCCCCCGCGCCGACATACGCCGCCTCCCATCGAGGCAGCACCATGCCCGTCACGAGCACACGCACCGGCAACGAGGTGAGGACGTACAACAGGAAGCGCTCGCGGCCAAAGATCCGCGTGTACAGTCCCAAAGCGGGCAGCCCTTCGGTGAGGCTGAACGCGAGGCTCCACGTGAGAATCGCCTCGATCACGACCGCCGCGAGCACCGTCGGCGCGATCATCGCGAGAACGGCCGTGTACCCGGCGACGACAAACCCCGCGAACGCCCAGCCGAACAGCTCGAACGTCGCCCACGTCACCAACAACCCGAGCAGGATCGCGGTGTGGAGGGAGGCGTCAAAGACCTGCTCAGGGAACAGCGGGAAGCGCATCACGGAGCCCGGCGCGTCGCCAGATCGGGGGTGAGATGGACGGGCGGTTCGACGAGGGGCTCGCGCACGTCGGAGGTGGCATCGTCGAGGTCGGGCAAGGACGCCTCGACGACCTGCGCGCCCGTCTCCAACGAGGCGAGCCAACCCAACGAGGGTCCGCCTTCCCCATCCCTCCCGCCCACGGGCCGCACGACGAGCGTCCGAGGACCGAGCGCCGTATCCGGCCACGGAAGCGTCACCGGCCGACCGTCCGCAAACAGGTCACGCAGCAGGCGACGCGCGATCTCTGGCGGCGCCAGCGCCGAGACCAGGTCCTGCACCGTACGAGCGCCACCCAACCCTGCCGAGGCCAGCGCACGCTGCATCGCCGGATTGGTCAAGTTGGCAAAGCCGGTGGTGTCCGCGGCCATCGCTGGATGAAGGAGTCCGCGAAGCACGATCATCCAACGTCGACGCTCCTCGTCCACCGCGACGAACAGCTGCTCGGCCTCATCTTCGGCGAGGCCCTCAGAAGCCCGGAGCGACGCGAAGACCACGCCCAGCGCGATCCGTTCGCCGAGCGCGCTGGCCACGACCGCAAGCGCAGCCGCATCCGGGAGCGCTTCTGCCGTGTCGGCCACAATGCCCCACAACCCGAGGATGCGGGTTCCCTGGGCGAGCGGAAGCAACAGCACCGCGCCAGCGCCGTCCGCCCGAAGGCCGCGGACGGGGGTGGGTCGCCGCGTCGACAGGCAGGCGCGAACCTCTGGATGGCGCACGGAGACCAACAGCGGGTGGAGGTCTTGGCCGGCAAGAAGGCCTGGGCCGGCGACGACCTCCCAGCCACCGAGTCCAAACTCGCTGTCGGACGGATGCATCCAGAACGTGCCGCAGCCCGGCGCGTGCAACCCTGCGGCCGCCACCAGCGCGTCGGACACCTCACCCGCATCCTGAAGCCGTCGACGGAGCAGCCCGGCTCGGGACGCCGCCCGAAGGACCAACAACTCCAACCGGTGCAGCTCCGACGTCGCGCGCGCAGCCCGCAGCGCCATCAACGCGATCGGTGACGCCGACGCTGCCACGATGGCCGCGACGATCGGCGCTTCCAAGCTCGCGAGGGCCGACCCCACCACCGCTGCGGCCAGCGCGAGGAACGGCCCGAGCACCAACCAGCGCGTCGGGAGCCCGCGTCGACCGACAGCCGACACGAGCAGGTGCATCGCCGCGAGCCACGCCGCCAAGGCACCGCCACGCAACGGGTACGCGGCCACATGGGCACGACCGCTCGCGATCGCATCGGCGACCAGCTCGACTTCGGCGCGGGCCGTCGACCTGCCGTACGTCCAACGCAGCGACGCGTGTGCCGGATCGACCACGCCGACGAGCGGCAGGTCTCCCCCACGCGAAGGCGGCAAGAAGCCGGGCTTGGCCTCGGCGAGTACATCGAAGCCCACCACCGACACGGCGCGTCCGGTGAGGGGGAGCTGCGCGCCCGGAGAGCACGTCGCGTCCGCGCCGCACGCGAGGTGAGGAACCCAGGACCCGTCCG
>JBJONI010000460.1:0-6687 GCA_046051915.1 Pseudomonadota bacterium | reverse complement strand
GGAGGCGTTCACCTACGAACGCAGCTTCGTGATCGGCCAAGGTGACGTCGGCAGCATCTACGACGTCTACCTTCAGCAACGGGGTACCCCCACCGGCCGCGTTCGAGGCGTCGTCGTGGAGCAGGGGACCGAGCTTCCGGTGTCGGGGATCGATGTCTTCGTGTACCAGCCGGGCGGTACCTACCCGATCAGCCAGTGGCGGACCGACGTTCGCCGCGACGACGACGTCGCCGACGGCTCGTTTGCGGGCACGTTGCCGGCAGGCGACTACGAGCTGCTCGTGCATCGGCAAGGGCGACCCGACCCCGCGCGCGTCCCCGTGCGCGTGGAGGAGGGCGGTGAGGTCGTGGCGCGCCTGACCGCGCTGCGGTCGGGCGTGGTGACGTACACGGTCCGCGACGAGACCGGCCGTGAAATTCCCTCGAAGCTCACCATCTTCCGCGCAGACCCGGCGATGAAGCCGAACCGGCTCCCCGACCTCGGCGACCCGTTCCACGGTGGAGACCCGGAATGGGTGTTGTTCGCCGACACAGGCACCGGCGAGATCGTGTTGCCGCCGGGGCGCTATCAAGCTGTCGCCAGCCGCGGTGTCGAGTATGAGTTGGACTGGAGTGAGGTTTTTGAGGTGGGGGAGGACCAGGCCCATCACCTCGACCTTCAGGTCGTGCGCAGCATCGACACGACGGGGTGGATCAGCGCCGACCTGCACGTGCACGCGGCGCCCAGCCACGATTCGGGCGTCACGCTCGCGGACCGCGTGCGCACGATGGTGTGCGAGGGCGTCGAGTTCTTCGCGGCCACCGACCACGACGCGATCACGGATTACGCGCCGGTCGTCGAGGCGCTGGACCTTCAGGACTGGGTGCAGACCGCCCCCGGCGTGGAGACGACCACCATCGAGCAGGGCCACTTCTTGGCGTTCCCCCTCGAGCGGGACTTCAACGGCCTCAACGGGGGCGCGAAGAACTGGCAAGGGTTGTCGCCCCAGCCGATCATCGACAGCCTCCGGGAGCAGGGCGCCGAAGCCGGGACCGATCCGCTGATCTTCATCGCCCATCCACGCGACGGCATCTTGGGCTTCTTTGACCAGTACGGCTTTGATCCCTTCGATGGCGAGCCGGGTGAGCCCTCGTTCAGCACCAGCTTGTTCTATGTCCTCGCGGCGAACAGCACGGAGACGGTGAACGACGCTTCGCTCGCGACCCTCGACGTCGACGCGTTCGAGCTGTTCACGAGCAAGCGCCAAGACGTCAACCGGACCCCGACGGCGCCGGAGTTGGAGGCCTACGCCACCTCGGTTGCCCGTGACGACGACGCGACGAACCGCGGCTGGTTTGAACGGACGCTGGAGGAACAGGCGGGCCTGAGCGACGACATCTTCCGGCTGACGGAAGACATCCAGGGCAACGTCGACGATTGGTTTTCTTTGCTCAACCTAGGTTTCCGGCACACCGCGATCGGCAACTCCGACACCCATGGGATGACGAGCACCGAGGCGGGATGCCCGCGCAACTGGGTGCTGAGCAGCACGGATTCTCCTGGGTTTATCGACGACCAAGAGATCGCGGATGCGATCCGCGAGCACCGCGTCGTCGCGAGCTACGGGCCCTTCGTCCAGCTGTGGGTGGATGGCGCGCCGATCGGCAGTGAGGTCTCGACGCAAGGCGAGGTTCAACTCCAGGTTGAGGTGCAAGCCCCGAGCTGGATCGACGTCGATCGGGTCGAGCTGTACGAAAACGGTACGCTCATTCATGTGTTCGAGGCTCAGGACCCGGCAGGCGGCCTGCGCATCTCCGACGCGCTGACGTGGACGCCGGCGCGAGACGCTTGGTATGTCGCGATCGCGATGGGACGCGAGTCGATGGCGCCAGTGTTTACGCCCGTCGAGATCCCGTACATTCCCTTGGACGAGGCCGTCACCGGTGCGCTGGGGCAACTCGAAGTCTTCTCGTCGCCTGCGCTTGCTGGGCTGCTGACGCCGGTACCGTTCCCGAAGAAGTACGCGGTCTTGCCCTATGCGCTGACCAACCCGATCTGGGTGGACGTTGGGGGCGATGGGTGGGTGGCACCGGGATTGCCTGAGTGGCTGAAGCCCGCGCCATGATCGCTTCGGCTAGAGTGCCACGTCACAGGGTGGCCTAGGGAGCGGTGATGCAGGTGATGCAAACGACGGTGCGGTCGATCCACATGTTGCCGCAGGCGGTCGAGCCGCTTGCGCGCATAACACCTGATTTGTGGCTGGTTTTCGCAAGCACCACCCTGATCTCGTCCGACACGTTGTCGAACATGCTGCGCGACGCCGCTCCTGGTGCGGCGATCGTCGGATGCTCGACCGCCGGTGAGATCGACGCGGATGGGGTGGATGACGCGTCGTGTGTCGTCACCGCGCTGCGCTTCGAACGCAGCCGACTGCAGGTCGTCAGCGCGCCTCTCTCGAGCATGGCGGCGTCGCGCGAGACCGGTGCAGGCCTTGGGCGTGCGCTCGCGGGCCCTGAGTTGCGCGCCGTGCTCGTGCTCGCGCCCGGCCTTGCGATCAACGGGAGCGCGCTCGTGCAAGGCATCGTCGACGCCGTGGGGACCGATGTTCCCGTGGTGGGTGGTCTTGCTGGGGACGACGGCGCGTTCGAGCGCACGTTCACCCTCGGCCCCGCCGGGGCGACGGACCACGCCGTGATCGCGATCGGTCTGTACGGGGACGCGATCCGGTTTGGCTATGGCTCGTACGGCGGATGGCTGCCGTTTGGCCCGGCCCGCAAGGTGACGCGCGCCGACAACAACATCCTCTACGAGCTCGATGGTGAGCCCGCGCTCGAGGTGTACAAGCGCTACCTGGGCGACTACGCCGCGCAACTCCCCTCGTCGGGGCTCCTTTTCCCGTTTGCGATGCTCGACCGTGACGAGGACGAGAGCGGTTTGATTCGGACGATCCTCGGCGTCGACGAGGCGACGGGCAGCTTGACGCTCGCGGGGGAGATCGTCGAGGATGGCTACCTCAAGCTGATGCATGCCAGCACCGACCGCTTGGTGAGCGGCGCCGAGTCGGCCGCGTCGGCGGTCGAGGGCTTGACGGACGTCCGGGGTGGGCGGTTCGCGCTCTTGGTCTCTTGCGTCGGACGTAAACTGATCATGGGATCTCGGACGGAGGAGGAGGTCGAGGCGGTACGCGACGTCCTGGGGCCCGAGACGGTGATCGCCGGGTTCTACTCGAACGGGGAGATCAGCCCCTTCAAGCCGCACGGCGTGTGTCGTCTGCACAACCAGACGATGACGGTCGCCGCCTTCGGTGAGGCCTGAGCAGCGCCGGATGAACCGCCTCCTCCAACGTCAGCTTCGACGGACGCTCGGCTTGGCCGACCCCGACGCCTTCGCGTCGTGGCTGGGGCGCGTGCGTTTGGAGGGTGCCGACGCCGAGGAAGACGCGCGCGTACGTGCCCAGTTGGCTGCTTGGTTCGACCGGGTCGACGAGACGTACGACCAGCACGAGCGCGACATCGACCTGCGGACGCGGTCGTTGGAGCTCAGCTCGGCGGAGCTCAACCAGGCGAACCGTCGTCTGCGTCAGGACCTCGCAGAGCGCGATCAGACGCTGACGACGCTTCGGGGGATCCTGTCGCACCTGCAGGACGGGGAGGCCGAGCGTTGGGCGGCGGATGCGGCCCAGATGGACGTCCAAGGCCTGATGCGCAGCATCGGGGCGTTGGTCTCGAGCCACGAGCAAGCCCGTCGCGAGCTTGCGCTGCAGAAGTTCGCGCTCGACCAACATGCGATCGTGAGCATCACCGATGCCGATGGCGTCATCGTGTACGCCAACGACCGGTTCTGCGAGATCAGCGGCTTTCGCCGTGAAGAGCTCCTCGGTCGTACGCACCGTGTGGTGAAGTCCCGCGTGCACCCTCGCTCGTTCTACGACGAGCTGTGGGCGACGATCGTCGCCGGCCGGGTGTGGCAAGGGGAGGTCTGCAACCGCGCCAAGGGGGGCTCGCATTACTGGGTGGACGCGACGATCGTCCCGTCGGGCGGCGAACGCGGCCGTCCGCGCCAGTACATCAGCATTCGAACCGACATCACCGCGCGAAAGCTTGCGGAGGAACAACTCCGCTTCGCCAAGGATGCGGCGGAGTCGGCGAACCGCGCCAAGAGCGAGTTCCTGGCCAACAAGAGCCACGAGATCCGGACGCCCATGAACGGGAACCTAGGCATGACCGACCTCGCGCTTGCGACCGCGCTCGACAACGAGCAGCGCGACTACCTCACGATGGCGCGGCACTCGGCGGAGGCCCTGCTCGACATCCTGAATGACATCCTTGACTTCTCGAAGATTGAAGCAGGCAAGCTCCGCGTCGAGAACGTCGCCTATGACCTTCACGAGATGCTGCGGACCACCGTGCGGACGATGGCGCTGCGCGCGGATCCGGATCGCGTGACCGTGTCGGTCGATCTCGATCCCACGCTACCGCAGGTGGTCGTCGGGGATCCGGGCCGTTTTCGGCAGGTCGTCGTCAACCTTGTGGGCAACGCGATCAAGTTCACGCAACGGGGCTCGGTGTCCCTCGAGGCGCGTGCGGAGCCGACGCCGGAGGGCTGGCGCGTCGTGGTCGCCGTCGCCGACAGTGGGATCGGGATCCGCGAGGACAAGCTCAGCACCATCTTCGACGCCTTCGCGCAGGCAGACTCCTCCACGACACGTCGGTATGGCGGGACGGGGCTCGGCCTGTCGATCTGCAAGCAACTCACGGCCTTGTTGGGCGGCGAGATCGGCGTCACGAGCGAGGTCGGGAAGGGCAGCCGGTTCACCTTCGATGTGCGGGTACGGCGGCCGGAGCCGGGCGAGGTCCCGTTGTCGCCGAGCCGGGGCGCTGTCGTCCCGAGCGTGCGGCCCCAGCGCGCCCTCCGCGTGTTGCTGGTGGAAGACAACATCGTCAACCAGCGACTCGCGCTCGCGCTGCTCTCTCGCGGCGGCCATGAGGTCGTCCTGGCACGTGACGGCCTCGAAGCCGTCGAGGCGGCGTCTCGCGGCGAGATCGACGTCATCCTGATGGACATGCAGATGCCGGTGCTCGGCGGCATTGAAGCCACCGAACGAATCCGCGCCGAGGAACGGCGGGAGGGGCGCCGCCGGATCCCGATCTTGGCCCTCTCGGCCGCCGCGATGCAAGGCGACCGTGAGGCGGGCCTCGCGGCGGGGATGGATGATTACCTGACCAAGCCCGTTCGAGCGGCTGAACTTGAGGCGTGTTTGCGGCGGTTTGGCGGGGGATGAGCGTTCCGTAGACGGGGGACGTCTAATCAGGCACACGTTGTTGATCTTTTGGGCCCTGTTGTTCGTCGGGCTGCGCCTCTAGAGTGGCGGTATGGCTTCCGATCTCGATCAGTTTGCGGCCCGGTTAGGGCGCGCGCTCCGCGCCTTCAGAAAGGAAAGAGGCTGGACCCAGGCGGACGTCGTGGAACGACTTGGCGGTGACGTCGCGTTCGAGACCATCAGCCGGTTCGAACGGGCTTCTGCCGTGCCGTCATTTGCGTGGATCGCAAGGTTGGCACAAGTTTATGGCGTGACGATGGACGATATCCTCGAAGTCGCGTTGGCAACGCGCCCAGGGGCCAATGCCTCGGCACGTCGGCAACTCGTGGAGGGCGTGCTGGGACTCGAGGAGGCCGACGCGATGGTCGTGTGTGACCTCGTCACCGCCTACGCAGCGTCCGTTTCGCGACGACGTGGTGGTCGCGACTCATCGTGAATCGCAAGCCGCCTCCATGTCGCGTAGCACGGACGGCAGGGCCTCAGGAGCGTACGTTGCGACGTCTTCGACCGCTTTCTCGCGCTGCCGAGACGTAGGCATCGACGCGGTCGTGGCCTCGCCTTTGGCTTGGCGACACGCCGTAGCGACGCCGGCGGCCGCGGCGAGTGCGCGCGCGCTCCTACGCGCCGCCTCCGCGTCGGCCTCTGTGCGCAGGCGCTCCAGTGTGCTCCCCGTTCGCTGGAGTTGGTCGGACTCCTCTTGCGAGGCCACGCTTGTCAGGAGGGAGGCTTGCTCGCATGCGTCGAGTCCTCCATGAGACACGCATGCGTCAAGCCATCGGAGAAACGTAGAACGCTCATCGACGCGCCGTATCGAGGCGTGGAGGAGGGACACCGCCTGGCGGGCCTGTTCCCCGACCACGCTGGCTGGGAGGTCGGCGAGATCGAGTTGCAATGCAGCTTCCGCCGACACGGTCGCGTCGCACACCTTGAGGGCCGCGTCGACCTTGGGGCGCGCCAACGCGGCAACATTCAACGCGGCGGTTGTGCAGGCCGCTACGCGGTCCGTGAAGGTGGCCAGCGCGGCCTCGGTCGCGCGAGTCGCGGAGGACATCACGGACGGGCGCTGGACCAGCCACGGTGCGGGTACGACTTCGTTCGGCAAACGTGCCAACGCGACGCAGGCGGCGGGCTCGCCTCGGTCACACGCCGCCTCCATGCGCTTTGCCCACACCGTGTCGTGGCGGACTTGCGTTTGCAGGTCCGCGGCGAGCGAGCCCAGCACCCAGGACCGACTCCATGGCCAGAGCGCCCAATCAGGCCGCGCGCGCTCCGCGCCGCCGCATGCGGTCACGCGGCGATGGAGTGTCCTACGCCGCAACGCACGCTCGTCCGCTGTTTCGGCGCGGAGTGAGGGCCCAAGGGTCTCCCTGAATTCTCGGAGGGCGGTC
>JBJONI010000459.1:0-8163 GCA_046051915.1 Pseudomonadota bacterium | reverse complement strand
TCGCAGCCCAGCGTCGGGATGACGCGGTCGGCTTCGCTGCCGAGCGCGCGCAGCAGGGACTTGGCCGCTGCGTCGATCGCCTGCATCGAGCGAAGCAAAGGCGTCTTTTGGTCAAGGGCTTCGCCGGTGTAGCTGATGAACGCCGACGGGATGCACAGCGTGTTTCCGTTTGGGTTCTCCATGATGAAGATCGGGCTGGAGGGGTCCCAAGCGGTGTAGCCACGCGCCTCGAACGTCGAGCGCATGCCGCCCGAAGGGAACGAGCTGGCGTCGGGCTCCGACTGGATCAGCGCCTCGCCAGAGAAGGCTTCGAGGGGGTTGCCGTCGCCGTCGAACGTGAGGAAGGCGTCGTGCTTCTCGGCCGTCAGGCCAGTCATCGGCTGGAACCAGTGGGTGTAGTGGGTACAGCCGTTCGCCAGCGCCCATTCCTTGACCGCCTGCGCCACCGCGTCGGCCTCGGGGCGGCCGAGCTTGGTGCCCTCGAGGATCGCCGAGCGGACCTTCTTGAAGATCGGCTTGGGGAGCTTGTGCGACATCATCGACAGGCTGAACGTGTTCCGACCGAAGTAGTCGGTCACCGGCAAGGCAGAGCCGTCGGCGGCCGTCGGGCGGGGGAACGTGCGGACGCCGCGTTCGTTCGCGGTGCGCAGGGCGTCGTAGCGGGCTTGTGCGGTCATGTAGGGACTCCTCGTAAGCAGCGCCGAGACCCTACCGCACACCGACGTTTGGCGATCCAACCTTTCGCGACGGTGCGGCGACCCAGATCGGGGTTAAGCAGAGCGTAGGCCGATCGTTGGTCGGTGCATCGGACCGCTTCACAGAAGCATTACATCGAGAATCGGCGAAATACGATGAGCGACTGGGCGCAACCCGAGACGGAGCTCGCAGACCTCGCAGCGGCGATCGCTTCGCCGGCACGCGTGCGCATCCTCAAGCTCCTCGCCCGCAACGGTGGCATGTTTGTCAGCGATCTCGTCGAGGCGCTCCCGCTCGCCCAGAGCACGGTTTCGGAGCACCTCCGTGTGCTGCGCGATGCGCGCGTCGTCGCTCACGCGCGGGTCGGCCAGCAGGTGCGGTACGAGGTGGACCCTGGGGCGTTGCGTCGGCTGAGTTCGCTCGTCGGGGCGATCGCGTTGAGCGCGCCGGCGATGGGTAGCCGCCGTGAGGGTTGATCGCCGCTTCGTCCTGTTGTGCGCTCTGGCGGCCGACGGCTGTGCGTCCACCGGTGGCGACGTCGCTGGGACGGATGCTGCCGAAGACGTCCTCGACGACAGCCCGTCTTCGCCCGAGCTCGGCGACAGCGCAGTCACCGAGCCCGAGCCGGTGGCTTGGTCCGTAGACGGCGTGTTTTCGGTCGGTCAGGGCGATGTGGCGTTGGATGTGCGGACGTACGACGCCGACGGTGCGTTGCGCTGTGCGTCGTTGGGCGTCTCCGCGTCGGTCGTGACGTTCGACGCGGTGGGCGACGGGACGCCCGCGGCGGTGGTGCTCCGTGGTTGGCCCACGCTGGACTGCGCCTCGTCGTTGCCGTCGCAGGTCCGGCTCACGCTCGTCCCGTTGACCTCCGATCTCGCCCCGGCGGCCGACCGTTGGGGGGTGGCCGAGGTGCCCGGGCTTGGGGTCCAAGCCGAGGTGGATGGCGCGTGGCGTTCCTACGGCGTGCTGCGGTCTGGCCCCGTGGTCGGGCAGGCGCCGTTGCGCTGGCCGGAGGGAGGCTACGTGTTCTCGGCCGCGTACGCCTTGCCGCTCGCACCGCTGCCGGAAGACACCGGCGCCGTCTTGGGTGTCGGTCGTTGATGCGGCGTCGCCGGCGCGCGCCGCGCTCCCCACGACGCGGGTTTTGACGTCACGTTCCTTCGCGTTGTATGCCATGGGCGGAGGTGGGCATGCGCGCGTTGCAGGTCGTTGCATGGGGGGCGGTCGTCGCCTGTGGGGGCAAGTCCGAGGCTGGGACGTGCCCGGTCCCCAAAGGCACCGTGGTGCACGACGCCGACGAGGCGGACGTCGACGCCACGTGGTCCGCGTCGGCCGGCGTGCACGTCGTACGCGGCAGCGTCCAGCTCGACGACGTGACCTTGACCTTGGAACCCTGCGTCACGGTTCGGTTGGAGGCCGACGCGTCGCTCACGCTGCAGGGCGGCGCGTTGATCGCGATCGGCACCGAGAAGAAGCCGATCGTGTTCGAACGCGAGGGGGAGCGGGCATGGGGGGCGGTGACCTTGCGCGACGCGACCGGCCAACTCGCGTGGACGACGCTGCGCGGGGGCGGTTCGGACACCTTTGCGGACTTCACCGCGCTGCTTGTCGAAGGACCCGACACCCCCGAAGGCGCGGAGCGCGTCACGCTCGACCATGTCACGATCGAGGACAGCGCGGGCCCGGGCCTGTCGCTGCGCAGCGGCGCGACCGCCGCGGCCGGCGGCACCTTGACCGTGCGCCGCAGCGGTGTGCCTGACGACGCGCCTTGGGCTTGGGGGCCGGTGGTGGTGGAGCCGGTCGCGCTCACGACGCTTCCCGCGCTGACGTTGCAGGACAACGCCGGCGGAGACGAGGTCGTGCTGGAGCTGTTCGACGCGGGTGGGGACCTCGCGGGCGCCTACGTCGGCGACGTCACGATCCGCGATCTCGGCGTGCCCTACCGGGTCGGTCGCAACGTCGAGGACATCTTCAAGCCCTTCGGCGCCGACGGACGGCAGTCGAGCCTGACGATCGAGGCGGGCGTTGAGCTGCGGTTTGTGCCGGGCGCCCGCCTGGACATCGAGAGCCATCCGGCCTTTGGTGGGTCGTCCTTGCTGATCGCCCAAGGGACGGCGGATCGGCCGATCCGCTTCACGTCGGCCAAGGCCACTCCCGCCGCCGGCGATTGGGTTGGCTTGACGTTGGACTTCAACGCCGACGCCGACCACGCGCCGCCCGCGGGCAGTCGGCTGGACCACGTCGAGGTCTCCTACGCCGGCTACGATCCGAGCCGCGGCGGCTACGTCTGTCCCGAGGCCGTGGGAGACGAGACGCAGGCCGCCGGCATCGCGGTGCTCAACGGCAACCCTGGAGGCGCTTGGATCACCCACACGACCGTGCGAGACACCGTCGGACATGGCTTTTTGCGCGGCTGGCAATCGCCCGATCAGGGCCCCGTGCAGACGTTCCTCACCGACGGCAACGCCGTCATCCGCGTCACGTCCTGCGACGAGACGGGGACCCGGGACGCCTTCAACGCCTGCGAGGACAACGCGTCCTGCGGGGGATGATCGGGCTCAGAGGACCCGCCATGGGATGACCTCGCCGGCGAACAGCGGCACCACCTCGTCGTCTCCGAACGGGTGCGACGCGGGCACCTCCGCCGCCTCGTTGACGAGCGTGAGCGTGCCCGTCGCGGGCGGGAGCCCGTAGAAGGCGGCGCCGAAGCGGCTCGCGAAGTCGGCGAGGCGGTCCAGCGCGCCCGCGCGCGCGAAGGCGGTCGCGTACAGCGCCATCGCGTGCGGTGCGGTGAAGCACCCCGCGCAGCCGCACGCGGCCTCCTTGGCATGGCGCGCGTGCGGAGCGGAGTCGGTGCCGAGGAAGAACCGAGGGTCCCCAGAGGTCGCGGCCTTCACGAGCGCGATGCGATGGTCGCGCCGCTTGAGGATCGGCAGGCAGTAGTGGTGTGGGCGCAGCCCGCCTCGGAACAGGTCATTGCGGTCGAGCAGCAGGTGCTGAGGCGTGATCGTGGCGCCGACCTGGCCGACGGGCAGGCCTTGCACGAAGGCCACCGCGTCGGCCGTGGTGACGTGTTCGACCACCACCCGGAGCCCTGGCGTGGCGTTCAGCGCGGGTCCGAGCACCTCGTGCAAAAAGACGGCCTCGCGGTCGAAGACGTCGACGTCTGGGTCGGTGACCTCGGCATGGACGAGGAGCGGCACCCCCTGTGCCGCCATCGCTTCGAGCACCGGCCGGACGGCTGCGAGGTCGCGGACACCGGCTTCCGAATGGGTGGTTGCGCCTGCGGGATACAGTTTGAAGCCGAGGATGGAGGGGTCGGCGGCGACGGCGGCGACCTCGGCGACCGGCGTGCGCTCGGTGAGGTAAAGAGAGAAGTAAGGGGTAAAGTGGCTGCCTCGCACGGCGGACTCCGCGCGCTCGCGGTAGCCCGCTGCCTCTGCCACCGTGGTCACCGGGGGCTTGAGGTTGGGCATCAGCAGCGCCCGGCCGAAGTGGGCGGCCGTCATCGGCAGGACGCCGCGCATCGCGTCGCCGTCGCGCACGTGCAGGTGCCAGTCGTCGGGGCGTGGCAGCGTCACCGTCGTCATCGCAGCTCCAGGGCAGGGGGGGGACCTAGCGCGCCGGCGGACGTTTCGCAGGGCGGCAGGCGGATGGGGCGTGGGTTAGACGCCCGGAGGGTGTGACCCCCGATGGACCGCATGCGGCCGTCAGGACGGTGTCCCTCGATCGCCTGCCAAGGTCGCCACGACCCCGGAGCCATCATGTCTGTCGCTGCCCTGAAGGAGCGCCTCGCTGGCGCCGATGCGCTCGATCTGCACGCCGTGCCGACGCCCACCGCCGATGATCTCGCGTTTTGCTACCGCGTCGGCCTGCACAGCCGGATCGCGGAGGAGCACATCGTTCGCTTGGTGACCCGCGGCGAGGTGAAGTTCGCGATCTGGGGCGTGGGCGAAGAGGTGCACGGGACGGCGACGGCGCTGGCGCTGTCGAAGGTGGTCAAGAACGTCGCGCATTTTGGCATCGTGCCCCATTACCGCTCGGGCAGCCTGGTCTCGGCGTGGTGCGCCTTGCACGGCAAGCAGGACTTCACGCTCGCGATGCTGCGGCAGCAGTTCAGCCGGGGCACCGACGAGATGAGCGGCGGTCGGCAGATGGTCTACCACCTGCACATGCCCGAGGTCGGGGTCCTTCCGGTTCAGTCGCCGGTGGGCATGCAGTTGGGCAAGGCGGCCGGCTACGCGCTCGGGTTCCACAAGAAGGGGATCGACGACGGCCTCGCGGTGGCGGTGATCGGTGATGGCTCCACGGCCGAAGGCGACATGCACGACGCGATGAACGCCGCAGCGGTGTGGAAGCTCCCGTTGTTGATCCTCGTCACCGACAACGGGGTCGCGATCTCGACCAAGCCCGAAGAAGGGCGCGGCATCCAAGACTACGGCACGTACGCGGCCGCGTTCGGGTTTGGGTTCTACCGCTGCGACGGACGCGACTTCGACGACGTCTACCGAACGACGTGGCTCGCGGCCCAGACGGCCGTGCGCGAGCAGCGCCCCGTCCTGCTCCACGCGCACAGCTTGCCACGGTTCAACGGTCATAGCTCCGCAGCCGACGTCACGTTCGATCTGTCCCAGGCGGACCCGCTGATCGCCTTTGGGGAGCGCCTCGTCGCGCAGGGCATCCTGGGCTCGGACGATGTCCTGCGCCGCGTCGCTGGGCAGGGACGGGATTTCTTCGCCCACCATGCCCTCGGGACCGTCGGAGCGCGGGAGGATGCGCAGATCCAAGCCCTGCTCGACCAAGTGCGTGGCGAGCCGCTCCCCGACCCCGGCGATCTGGAGGCCCATGCCTACGCCCCGTTCCCGGCGCGTCCGGAGACCCCGGCCGGACCCGGCGCGACGTCGGTGTCCTACGCGGGCGCCATTCGCAGCGCGCTCGACAAGTTGATCGTCCGCCAAGGGGGACACGCCATCGGCGAGGACATTTCGCGTCTCGGCGGCGTCATGACGGCGACGGCCGGCCTTGGCGCGAAGCACCCTGGTTCGGTGGTCGACAGCCCGCTCAACGAGCCGTTGATCTGCGGCGTGGCGACGGGGCTCGCGCTCCATGACGGCTTGATGGGGCTGCCCGAGGTCCAGTTCGGCGACTACAGCCTCAATGCCTTTCATTGGCTGGTGTACTGGGGGACCCTGTCTTGGTCCACGCTCGGCCGGGCCCGCGCGAAGCTGGCGCTCCGGATGCCGACCGACCCGTTTGGGGGCGGTGCGATGTATCATTCGATGAGCTTGGACGGATACTTCTCGTCCATCCCGGGCCTCGTCCTCTGCATGCCGTCGACCTCGTTCGACGCCCACGGACTCCTGCTCACCGCGGGGGACTATGACGGACCCGTCGTCTTCCTGGAACCCAAGTGGATGTACCGTCAAAATCTCGGCCCCGCGTTCCCTGACGAGCCGACCGACGCGGCGGGGATCACGGCGCTCAAGAAGCAGATCATGCGCGGTGAGGTCCCCGAACTTCCGGACGTCTACGTGCCGTTTGGCAAGGCGGCGACGCGGCGTGAGGGGACGGATGTCACGATCGTCGCTTGGGGCCGCGCGGTGTGGACCGCGATGACGGCGGCTGAGGATCTCGCGCAAGCGGGCATTCAGGCGGAGGTGATCGACCTTCGAACGCTGGTGCCGCCCGACCTCGACGCGGTCGTCCGTAGCGTGCGACGGACCGGACGGCTGCTCGTGGCCGCCGAAGACCGTGCCTTCGCCGGCTACGTTCGCGCCATTCAGGGTGCGGTCGTCGAAGCCCTGCCCGGGACGCCGACGCGCGCGCTCGGGCAACGCAACCTCCCGGCGATCAGCCAGTCGGTCCACCTCGAAGACCACCAGATCCTCACCGCGGCGCAGATCGCCGAGGCGGCGCGTGGCGTGCTGGCCACCGAGGTCGGCGGCGTGCGGCGCGTGGTGCAAACCCCGCACCGGGCGTGGATCGGCTGATCGGTCAGGCCTCGGCGGCTTCTCCGAGTTGGCCGAACAACTCGGCGACTGCGACCAGCACGGTCTCGGCGCGCGATTCTGGGACGTCCTCCTCGAGGAACTGCTGGCGGCTGCGAGGGTCGCGCAGCAGCAGGTGCCCGGCCGCGTCGAGGAGCGCGTCGTCAGGCCAATCCTGCCCGAGGAGTTGGGCGACCGCCTCGGCGAGCGGCGGCAGTCGAGGCGGCAGGGTGGCGAGGGACGAGCGGACTTGGGTCATCAGCGCCGCGTGCCGTGCGGTCGGCGAGGTGGTGCGCAAGATCGTGGCCCGTGCGAGGCGGTAGGGGGTGTCGGTCGCGCGTTCCTCGTCGAGCCGAAGGCGCGCGACACCGGCGAGCACGATCTGGTGGCGGCCGTCGGCGAGTGGCACGTGGTGGACGATCCGCCCGACCCCGCAGACCGGCAGGAGCGCAGGCGCGTCGGGCGGTGCGTCGGAGGCCCCCGGCGCGAGGCAGGGAACCGCGATCAGCCCGTCGTGCGCCAGCACGTCCTCCACCAGCCGACGGTAGCGCGGCTCGAAGACATGCAACGGAAGCAGCGTGTGCGGAAACAGCACCGCACCTGGCAGCGGAAACAGCGGGATCGCGTCGGCGGCGCGCGCGAGCAGGTCAGGATGAAACGGTTGCATGCCTGAACCGTGGCCACCGGGGCCTCGATGGCAAGCCCCGTGGAGAGCCGCGACGATCTTTCACGGTTCAGCCCGGCAGGTCACCGGTGCCCGTCTCCCAGCGCATGCCGTCCGCCGCCAGCCGTTCCGGGAGGACGTCGCCGAACGCGAGAGCCGGTGTCAGCACCCCGGCGCGCGCGGGTAGGCGGTCGCGGTCGTGCAGCAGACAGAGCGCGCTCTGGACGAGCATTCGTACGGTGGAGCGGTTGCCCGGATCGCCGTCCATGTCGGCGACGATCGCCCATGCGCTGCTCCCGTCTTCGGCCTCGGCTGTGAACCTCGCGCGGAAGAAGCCGCCGTCCATCGCGGCGGTCGAGGGTCCTTGGCCTGGCTTGGGGACGGCTCGCGCCACCAGACGCCGCCCCCATGGGCGCTTCAGCAGCGCGTCGGCGGCGCCCATCCCCAGCGTCATCGTCCACGCCCCAAATCCGCTTTTGGACTCCATCGCCTCCTCGTAGGTGAAGGCCTCGCCGTAGGCGTGTCCGTCGGCCTCGTGCAACGTGGCGCTTCGCCCCACCACACGGGTGTTGATCGGCGCCATGAAGAACGGCAGCAGGTGGCGACGCCGCGCGGCGTCCCAGTCCACCGAACGGCGGTCGGGCCCCGCGACGCGTCGCGTTCCTTCCGGCTGCAGCAGCGTGCCCCGGAGAAGGCGCTTGTTCTGTCCTGTCTCCGCCATGTTCAGCGCCGACGCCATCGTTCCGCCGTTGACGCCCCCCTTCATCGAAAACGAGCCGACGATGCGACGGACGCCGCATCCGCGGGTCAGCTGGA
>JBJONI010000458.1:0-3577 GCA_046051915.1 Pseudomonadota bacterium | reverse complement strand
CCTCGCGACGGTATTTGATCGCGTTGTCGAGGAGACAGGCAACGGCATCCCGAAGTGCGACGGGGTCGCCGAGGACCGCGTCGGTGACGTCGACGTCGGCCCGGAACGTGACGCCAGCGGCTTCCATGCGCGGGCCCCACGTGTCGATCGCGTCGAAGATCAACTCCTCGATGTCGACGGGTTCACGCCGCTCTGGGCTCGGCGCGCGAGCGAACGCCAAAATCTCGTTGATGCGAGCGGTCAGCCGGTCCGCCTCTTGGACGATTCGGTCGGTCATCTCCTCCTTGTGCCTCTCGTCGCGCCATGCGCCCATCGAGAGATTCTCCGCCATCACCTTGATCCCTGCGACCGGGGTCTTCAGCTCGTGTGTGACGCGTGTGGTGAACTCACGCTGCCGTTCGAGCAGCTTCTCGTGCTCACGGTCCGTTTGGAAGAACGCCCACAACGCGCCGAAGCCGAGAACGACGGACAGGAGGGTGACGACGGAGCGCAACGAGAGCCACTGATCCTGCAGCGGCCGCACGTGCGCCTCGACCCAAGCGGCGGACGGGGCGACGGACAGGGCGGGGACGGTCGGGGCGAGGCCGACGGCGAGGTCGTCTCGAAGGGCGGCATCGATCCCGCTCTGACGCTGACCGTCGGCGTCGATGACCGCGAGGACGTCGCGGAGGCGCCCACCTTCGGCGCGGACGAACGAGGCCGCGAGCTCTTGGCCGTCGAGGAGGAGGGCCACGCCCGGGCGCTCGCGCGATGCGGGGCGCCAGTACAGGACCTGGGAGGCGCTGCCCGTGTCGACGAGCGCCTCAAACCGCGGGCCGGGCGTCGCACCCGATGCAGGGGGCGCCGTCGCGATCTCGGCGACCTTGCGCCAAGCCAGCACGCGGGATTCTGCCTGGGCATGGCGTAGCGCGAGCGCGTCGGCGTCGGCGCCATGGGCGGCGAGCATGGTCTCTGCTGCCTCTGCGAGCAACAGGGCGCCCTCCAGGGCTGGGGCGTCGAGGCGAAGGACGTCGTCGACCAAGCGGTTCAGCGCGGCCAGCCCCGTCGCGGAATCTCCGGAACTCAGGCGCGCCTCGCCGAGCAGCAGCCGTGCGCGAGCGGTCGCGAGGAGGAGCCGAGGGCGCGGCGTGAGCGCATCGAGGGGAGTCTCGCCTCCGACCACCGACGCCACGCGGGCGACGGCTGCCGGGGCGTCGCGTCGCGTCAGGAGGTCGCGTGCGGCGAGGACGGCACGTTCGACGCGGACATCTTCTGGGGCAGACGCGCACGCCTTCGGCTCCGCTGCCTGGAGGGGCAGCGGCATGCAACCGGTCGGATCGTCGAGGGCGCGCGATGGCGCCACGGAAGGCCACAGCGGCAAGGCGGCGGGCCCACCCCAGACGTAGACCGAGTCGAGCCAGCGTTCCCGGCGACGCAGGCGGTCCTCGGCGCGGTCGGGTGCCTCGATTTGGGCCTCGACATCGGTGAGCATCGCGTCGACCCGTCGGACGACATCGAGCTGCCAGGTGCCGACGTGCTCCCGAAGCTCTCCCCGCACCTCCTCCTGGACGCGGCGGCGGATCTCGACGTTGTGCTGCACCGTTCCGCCGAAGGCGAGGGCGGCGAGCGCGGCGAGGGCGACGGCGGTGAGCAGGAGCAGCGCAGTCCGCGCGCTTTGGACAGGAGCCGACAGGAGCACCTCGAACGTCGCATGTCGCCCGCCATGTTCGCGCGGTCAAGGCGATCGACAGGGCTTGACGTCGTCGGGCGCGCGGGTGACCTCGGGGAGCGATTTTCGCGGAGGGAGCGATGCACGTGGGTCACGGTCGGTGGGGTTGGGCGCTCGCGGCGGTGCTTTGTCTGGGCTGCGGCGGCGGCGAGGAAGCGGCCGAGGGCAAAGGCAAGGGCAAGGGCAAGGGCCCGCGCGCCGAAAAGCCGACGACCGAACTCGTTGAGATCGCAGGACCGGCTCCCGCCCTGCTGATCGGCCAAGCCCACTTCTCGCAGGACGCCAAGCCCCTGCCCGCCAAGCTGGTGCTGCTGCGCACGCAGGACGGCAAGTGGGGCGCCGAGGAGATCAGCGACCCCGAGAGCAACGTCTTCCACAAGGCGATCGCGTGGCAGGGGGGCATCCTCACGATCGGGGCGGAAGCGGCCCGGTTGAAGCACTGGACGAAGGGCGCAGACGGTGCTTGGACGGCGAAGACGCTGTGGGCGCCGAAGTGGAACGGCAAGTTCAACCGGCTCCGCGACCTCGAGATCGGGGACGTCACGGGGGATGGGAAGGATGACCTCGTGATCGCCACGCACGATGAGGGGGTGGTCGCCGTGGGACAGCAGGGCGCCGACGGGGCTTGGGCGTTCGCGGAGTACGACCAACGGGCCGACACGTTCGTCCACGAGATCGAGCTCGGCGACGTGGACGGTGATGGCAAGAAGGAGATCTATGCCACGCCTTCCGCCCGCAACAACTCTTCGGGGGAGTCGCAGCCGGGTAGCGTCTGGCGCTACGACTGCGACGCCGCGACGTGCAAGCATGAGGCCGTGGTGGACTTCACCAAGAGCCACGCGAAGGAGATCCTCGTTCGGGACGTCGACGGCGACGGTAAGGACGAGCTGTATGTCGTCCGCGAGGGCGTGAACGTGAAGCAAGCCGACGGCAGCATGAAGCTCGAAGAGCCTGTGTCGATCACGCGCCATGATCGGGCGGGCGGCGCCTGGAAGGAGACGAAGGTCGCACAGATTCAAGATCACCAGACCCGGTTCCTCGTTCCCGGCGACGTCGACGGGGACGGCAAGACGGACTTGGTGGCGGCTGGGTTCAAGAGCGGCCTGTGGTTCCTCAAGCCCAAGGGCGATGGGACGTTCGAGGCCACGCTGATCGACAAGAACTCCTCGGGCTTCGAGCACGCCACGCACGTTGCCGACCTCGACGCCGACGGCAAGCTTGAGATCTACGTCGCCGCCGACGACCAGCGGGAATTCCGTGTCTACCGATGGAACGGGACGGGGTGGGGGAAGACGCGCATCGCGCCCATCGGCCCGGCGTCCGAGAACTTCCTGACGTGGAACATCCAAAACGGGACGCTGTGATCGATGTCGTCGCCCAACCTCATCACGCCACGCGGGCTGCAACGGATCCAGTGGGAGATCGAGTGGCTGCGTGGCGTCGAGAGGCCCCGCGTCGTGGCCGAGGTCGCCTACGCGGCGTCGCTCGGGGACCGCTCAGAGAACGCAGAGTACACCTACGGCAAGCGGCGCCTGCGCCAGATCGACGGGCGCGTGGACCACTTGGTCCGCTGCCTTGACCGTGTGCAAGTGGTGGATCCGGCTGCGCAGATGCCTGGTCGGGTGCGCTTCGGCGCCACGGTCGTGATCGCGGATGAGGACGGTGTGGAAAAGACGTTTTTCCTGTACGGGGAGCATGAAGTTGACGTCGACGCGGGCATTCTCAGCCATCGGGCGCCGCTCGCCTCGGCGTTGATGGGGAAGCAAGAAGGCGAGGTTGTTCGCTTTCAAGCTCCCGGTGGACCGCGCGAGGTTGAGCTGGTGTCGGTCCGTTTCGCGCCGCAGGGCGCCGCTCCCGTGCCGGGGGGGA
>JBJONI010000457.1:0-3713 GCA_046051915.1 Pseudomonadota bacterium | reverse complement strand
GAGCGCGTTGACGAAACGGATGATCGGAGCCTGGTTCGGGTCGTCGAGAAGCTCAGCGTCTTCCAGGCTGAAGTCGTCGTCCGTCTTGACGCCGTCCTCATCGACGTCGCCGAGAATGTCCTCGGCGGACTTGGCGGCGCGGTCGTAGGTCTCGTTGGTTCGCGTATCCAACAGGTCCCACGGCACGAGGACCGGCCGGACGGGGCACCCGTGCACGATGCGCAGGTCGTCGAGGGCGCTCAGGCCGTGCAGGTCGCTGACACCGACGACGAGGTCGCCTTCGTCACGCCACAGCGGCAGAAAGCCCTTGTCGCGCGCGAGGCCGAGCGGCACGCGACGAACGAGTTCCGGATCGATGCGTTCGGGAGGCAGCTCGGTCAACACCTCGAGGCCCGAGAGCCGCGACAGCTCCTCCGCGGCGCGACGACGATCCACGCCCTGGGCGCGCACCACGGCCCGCTGAACCGGGACGCCCGCCTTCTCGGCAGACTGCCGCAGCCGGTCGAGAACGTCGGCGTCGAGTCCGAGCGACTGCGAGCCTTCGTGGCGCCGAATCGCCATGGTCAGCGCCCCGCCGGGAGCTGGACCTCAACGGGCGCCTCGGGCAAGGTGCCCGCCCCCTCACCCGGCGCACCCTCAAGCCGGCGCGCACGCGTCTCCTCGACGGAATCACGCGCCTCCGCCGAGACCGGCGCCCCATCGACCTCCACGGTGGACGAGATCGCCGCCGGCCCGCGGAACACGCTGGGTCGGTCGACCCGGTTCATCGAGTACTGCAGCAAGCGCTGCAGCTCGAGCCACTGCTCATCCTCGGACTTGCCTTGGAAGCGACGCACGAACTCCTGACGCTGCGCCTCTTTGACCCGCTGGATCTCCTCGAGGTCGCTCGGATCATCAATGATGTGCGGGGTGATGAACACCATCAGGTTCGTCCGACGCGCCGTTTTGCTCCGGTTGCGGAACAGCGCACCGAGGATCGGCAGGTCGCCGAGGACGGGGATCTTCGTCTCCGACTCCGAGTCCGTGGCGCCCACGAGGCCCCCGAGGACGACGGTCTGGTTGTCACCAGCACCGACGACGGTCTTCACCTTGCGGTTCGACGTGATGTAGCCGCCCTGCTGGACGATGTTCGCCGACCCGGATTGGTTGTCTTCGATTTCTTGAACCTCGACTTCCAGTTCGAAGGTGACGTAGTTCTCGCTGTTGATGCGCGGCGTCGTCTTGAGGGTGATCGCCACGTCCTCGCGCTGGAACGAGATGACAGGCTGTCCCAGGCTGTTGAGGCCATTGCTGGTCGGGAACGGGATCTTGCGGCCGACGACGATCTCGGCCTCCTCGTTGTCTTGGGCCATCAGGCTCGGCGACGACACGATGTTGACCATCTGGTTGGTCTTGAGCGCCTGAAGCGCGATGCCGAAGACCGGGACCGAGAGCGTCGAAGCGATGCCCGTCGTAGGGTCGAGAACCGGAATGTCGGTGGTCTTACCAAACAAACCGACGGAGAAGCCGCTGAGGGCGTCGGTCGAAAGGCCGAGAGAGTTCGTCCCGAACTGCCCACCCACGAGGCCCGCGGATTCGCCACCGGCCGTAAACGGCGTGTGGAACGCGAGATCCCATTGGGTGCGGTCCGAGCTCGACATCTCGACCACCACGCAGTCGATGAACACCTGCTTACGCCGCACGTCGAGCTGTCGGATCACCGACTCGACGACCGCGTAATCCGCCTTGCTCGCGATGATCACGAGGCTGTTCGTCCCTTCGTCACTCGCGATCCGCATCCCGGAGTCGAACGCCGCAATCGCGCCGCCAAGGTCAGCCCCGTCCGCGGCCGCAGACGCCGCCGTCTTGCTCGCCGGCTCGGCATCCTTGGCGCGCTGCGCGCTGGAACGCGCGTTGGGGTTGGACTCCCCCGCCTTGCTGGCCGCCTTGTTCTTGTCCTGGCTCAGGTCCGTGAGGACCTTGCTGACGTCCTCCGCCTTGGCGTGTTCGAGGCGGTAGACGTAGATCTGGCTCCGGCTCGTCGGGTCGACGTCGATGTCGATCCGTTGAAGGAGGTCTTTGACCGCCGCGTGCCCCTCGGCGTTGGCCATGACGATCAGGCTGTTCGTCCGCTCATCCGCAAGGACCTTGGTGATGTAACGCGACTCCTTGCCCGCGGTGACGCCCTCTTGGGCCGCCCCGGCCGTCGCTGCACCCGCTGCCTCGTCACGACGCGGCCGTGTGCTCTTCGCCGCCGCGCGCGAGGCCGACGACGTGCTGGAGCTGCTGCTGCTGGACTTGCTCTCGTCGACCACGCCGTAGAGGTCTTCGATGAGCTGGCGAAGCTCCTCCGCAGACGCGAAGACGACCGGGTAGATCTCCATCGACGATTTCGGCGCCGCGATGTCGAGCTGCGTGACGAGATCGTAGATGCGCCGTAGGTTGTTGCCCGAATCGGTGAGGATCAGGCTGTTCGTCGGCGCGTACGCCAGCACCTTGGCGTTGGGGGAGACCAGGTTGTCGATGATCGTGCGGACATCGGTGACCGCGACGTTCTTGAGCGTGATGATCTGCGTGATGTAGTTGTCGGTCGCCTTGATGTTGCCCGTCTGGTTGATCGGACCCGGCGACTGCTGCGCCTCGGTGGCTTTGACGATCTTGAACAGACCACCGACCTGCACGGTCGTGAGCGCATGGACCTCAAGCGCCGAGAGAAACGCCTCGTACGCGGCGTCGGCCGAGATCGGCGTGTTGGAGATGATCGTGATCTTCTTGCCTTCAAGCTCGCGCTTGTCGCCAAGGATGAAGTTCCGACCCGTCGCACGCGCGAAGTACTCGACGAGCGTCATCAGCGGCTCGTCGACAAAGTTGATGCTGACCTTGCCCGCAGCGAGGCCAGGCGGCACGTTGGCCGGGTCCTTCGCGGGGTTCTTGGCCGGTTCAGACGGCGCAGGCGCACCCGTGCCACCGGCGGGCGGCGTGGCGCCCCCGGCCGGGATCGGCGTGGGCGTGCCCGGCGTCGGCGCAGGTGCGTCCTGTGCCATCGCCGGCGAGGCGGCGATGAGGAGGGCGAGCGCGAAGCGGGTGGAACGGGCCAACGTAGCCATGGGCGGGGATGCTCCCCGGCACGTCCAAAGACGCACCGTCAACATGCGGAAACGAACGACGGGGTCACGCGACCACGCGGGTCAGCGCACCTCGTAGATGAAGGTGTGCGGCTGGCCCTGTCGGTACAGCTGCACCGTGAACAACCCGGCGCCCTCGAAAGCCGAGAACAACCGGACGAACTCCTCGGGGGTCGCGACCGACTGGCCACGGACCTTGTACACGCGGTCGCCAGACCGAAGCCCGAGACGCGCGACCTTCGCGTCAGGGCCCAGCGTGCGGATGACCACGCCCGGCTCGCCCTCGCGCGTGCTCGCGACAAGGTGTCCGGCGCCCGCGCCGAGCAGGTCACGCGGCGTGACCGCGCCCTCCCACCACGACGCGCCGACGGCCCATCGCTGAAGCCCGATCGGCTCCACCTCGAAGTGGTCGCGGGCCAGATCGATCGCCTCGGACGGAGGCGCTTTGCCGCAGCCCGCCACGAGCCCCAGGGCCCCCGCCAGCGCGGTGACACGGAGCGCAGCGCGCCAAGAGACGGAATCGAGCAAGAGGGCGTCCATGCTCACTTCACGTTGTACTTCAGGGTGACGGGCGACCCACGACGGGTCACCTCGAACTGCAAGGCGCCA
>JBJONI010000456.1:0-2725 GCA_046051915.1 Pseudomonadota bacterium | reverse complement strand
TCGCCGGTCTGGCGTCGGCGGGTGACGCGAGGACCGTGGGCGGGGTCAGCGCCTCGATCGGGTACTTCCCGCCCTACGGCGATCCGCAGGGTCAGTTGGGCGGGGTGCCCGCGATCGCGTGCCTCGGCGGCGGTGCGCAACATGCGACCGCCCGGGACTGGCTGGCGGGTGGCGAACTCGGGATTTGCACGGTGGACCAAGGGACAGCAGGCTTCATTGGCCCTGAGTTCGGCCGTCGGTTCCCCGTGAGCCCGTATGCGTCCATCCACACGACGGTTGGGGTTGGCTTCGGGTACGTGAACCAGTGGAACGATAGCCTGCGCTACACCTCCTTCGATGCCTACGTGAAGCCAGGCGTTTGGGTCGCGGGCGATGTGGGGGGCGCGCAGACGCAGCTCGGGCTGCAGTTCTACACGCCGGTGCACCTGGCCCAGTTCCTCTCGGGCGGCGCCACGCCGCGGGGGTTCATCAACCCCACGATCCAACTCGAGTCGCGTCTCTATTTCGGCAGGCCGCGGCGCTCGGTGCCGCCGGTCGTCGCAGCGCCGACCACGGCTTGGGTGCCGAGCAGCGGCACGCAACCGGTCGGAGGCGCGCTTGCGGTGCCCGTGGCGGATCCCGACCCGGCGGTCGTGCCGCTGTGTCCGCGGGGGCCGGTCGCGCCGCCTTCACCCGCCGATGGCGAACCGCCGCTCGCGATCCCAGCCCCTTAGGGCCCAACGACAACGGCCGCCTCGCAGGGGAGGCGGCCGCGGGGAGACGGGGGCCTCCGTGGCGATCAGCGGACGACGGTCGCCGCGACCACTTGGACGGCCTTCGAGGGCGCGCCCGAGCGCGAGCCGAGGCCCTCGATCTTCTTCACGATGTCCATCCCTTCCGTGATCTTGCCGAACACCGGGTGCTGCGAAGGCGTCTGGCGGTCCCACCAGTCGAGGAAGCTGTTGTGGGCGGTGTTGATGAAGAACTGGGCCCCGCCGCTGTTCGGCCGGCCCGTGTTCGCCATGGACAACGTCCCTGGCTCATTGCTGAACTTCGCGTCGGCCTTGTGCTCGTCCTGGACGTTGCCCAGCGGCGAGCTGCCCGTCCCCGACCGGGGGTGGCCGTACGTCCGCGAGTACTCGCAGCCAAACTGGCACATGAAGCCGGGAATGATGCGGTGGAAGTGCAGCCCGTTGTAGAAACCGCTCTCGACGAGCTTGAGGAAATTGCCGGACGTGACCGGCATCTCCGTCTCGAAGATCTCTGCGGTGAATGTGCCTTCGCTGGTCTCGAACCGGACGCTCGGGTTGGCCATGGTACGCTCCTTGGGTGCGCCCCTTTATCCAACGCGGCCGCCTGACGCTTGCGTTTCGGGTCGTGCCAGGGAGACACCGGCCCCAACGATCAGCCCCCCGACGAGCTGGGCCGCCGTCAGTGGCTCGCCAAGGAGCAGAAAGCCGAGGAGACCGGCCAGCACCGGGCCAATCATCCCCAGCGTCGACGCGGCGCCCGGGCCGATGCGGGAGATCGCCGCTGCCAACAGCAGACCTGGCAGCACCGTGCTGACCGTCCCGACCACCAGCGCCAAGCCCGCGACGCGCGGCGAGATCTCGGCCAGCAGGTTCGGGTGGACGGAGAATCCGTGCGCCGCGATGGCAACGGTCCCAACGAGGTTCCCCATCGCGGCCACCCGGGTCGCACCCAACCGCTGGCCGAGGCCCTCGACGCCGAGCAGGTAGGCGGCGTAGGCGAGGGAGGAGCCGCCGACCAGCAACACACCGGTCCTTAGGTCGTCCAAGGCGGCCCCCTGCGCGAGGTCACCGCTCGCCGCGAGCAGCAAGCCGCACCAGGCCACACCGATGGCGGCGAGGCCGCGCAACGAGGGGGCGGTGCGGTCGCGGGCCGCGGCGAACAGGACGATAAAGGTCGGGTGCGTGTACAACACGATGCGCTCGAGCCCCGCGCTGAGGTAAGCGAGGCCCGAAAAGTCGAGGACCGCGGCGACATAAAATCCCGCGAGCCCCAAGACCGTGAGTGCAGCGAGCTCGCGTCGCGTGGGCCACGCGCCCCCACGCCAGCCGAGCAGCGTCACGAAGAAGGGGGCAGCGACCAGCATGCGCAGTGTCAGAAACCCGATCGCATCCAGCCCTTCAGCAAACGCGAGCTTGACGAAGATCGCCTTGAAGGCGAACGCCGTCGCCGCCGCGAGCGCGAGCAAGACGCCCGCGGTGCGGCGGTTGGTGTTGGGAGCGGAAGGGGACGGGGAGGCATCGGCCGTGCCCCATCCCTCCGCGACCCTCATGCCTCGGGGTTCTCGAACACGGCAGCGGCACCCATCCCGCCGCCGATGCACATCGAGACGACGCCGTACTTCAAGCCGCGGCGCTTCATGTCGTGGAGGATCGTCGCCGTCAGCTTGGCGCCGGTGCACCCCAACGGATGGCCGAGTGCGATCGCGCCGCCCGCCGGGTTGACCTTGTCGACATCAATCCCGAGCTCGCGCACGCAGTACAGGGCCTGGCTAGCGAACGCCTCGTTGATCTCGAAGACGCCGACGTCGGCGAGCTGGATGCCCGCCTTCTCGACCGCCTTCGGGATGGCGTACAGGGGCCCGACGCCCATGACGTCGGGAGGCACGCCCACCACCGCGAACGACTTGAGGATGCCGAGGATCGGCAGCCCGTGCGCCTTCGCGTAGTCAACGCTGGCGATCACGGCAGCCGCCGCGCCGTCGCTCACCTGCGAC